>CBDAFK010000147.1:0-13463 GCA_965195235.1 uncultured Desulfobacterales bacterium
TTATAACTCCTTGATATTATAGGTAATATCAAAAACTCCGCACATTATCAATGGAATGTCAAGTAAAAAGTTGACTTAACCAACTGTTTTTTAAATATTATTTTGTTAATTGTATGCAATTTTCTAACCGGAAATTACTGAGTAAAAATGATAGAATACCTTACTTCGACATTCATAATTCCTTGTTCGATATTCTGCGGTTCAAAACAAATCCGTAAGTTTGAATTCGTTTTAAAAAGCTAAAGTGTTACAAATTGTTATACCCTCCTGAAAACAATTTGATCCTCTTCCGCATCGGCTGTTACACTTGCCCCTTCAGAAATCCGCCCCTTAAGGATTTCCATGGCCAGGGGATTTTCAATATACTTTTGTATTGCCCGCTTTAATGGCCGCGCGCCATATATTGGATCATAACCTTTTTCAGCAAGAAATGATATTGCGCTATCTGAAATAACAAGATTAATATTTTTTTCAGAAAGTCTTGCGCTTAGTCTTTTTATCTGAATTTCAACAATATTACGAAGTTGCTCAGGCGTAAGGTTATGGAAAATTATTATGTCATCTATTCTGTTTAAGAATTCAGGCTTAAAATTTGCGTGAAGGGCCTCTGTCATCTTAGCTTCCATCTCTTCACGTCTTGACACTCCCAGCTCCTGAATCCACTGGCTGCCGACATTTGAAGTCATGACAATTATGGTATTTTTAAAATCGACTGTCCTTCCATGGCCGTCTGTCATTCGCCCGTCATCTAAGATCTGGAGCAGAACATTAAAAACTTCGGGATGAGCCTTTTCAATTTCGTCAAACAGCAGCACGGAATAGGGCCTCCTTCGCACGGCCTCAGTTAAATAGCCGCCTTCTTCGTATCCCACGTAACCGGGAGGAGCGCCGATAAGCCTTGAAACAGAATATTTTTCCATATATTCCGACATATCAATTCGTACCATTGCCTGTTCACTGTCGAAAATAAATTCTGCAAGGGCCTTGGCAAGTTCTGTCTTGCCTACACCTGTGGGGCCCATGAATATAAATGACCCAATTGGCCGGTTTTGATCCTGTAATCCGGAACGTGCCCGGCGGACAGCATTTGAAACAGCTTCAACAGCCTCTTCCTGTCCGATGACCCTTTTTCCGATACGATCCTCCATATGTACAAGTCTTTCCCTTTCACCCTCAAGCATCTTGCTGACCGGAATTCCTGTCCACTTATATATCACCTCGGCAATATCTTCAGCATCAACTTCTTCCTTGAGCATTTTGCTGTCTTTCTGAAGCTCTGAAAGCTTTATTTTAGCTTCATTAAAACGCTTCTTAAGTTCAGCCGCCTTTCCGTATCTGATTTCAGCAACCTTTGCCAGATCGCCCTCCCTTTCAGCCTGCTGCTCCTCAATGCCAAGTTTTTCGATTTTTTCCTTTATCTTTCTTATGTTCTTAATCGCATCCTTTTCGTTTTGCCAGTGAGCCTTCATCTCCTGGATTTCATCCTTCAAGGCTGCCAGATCCTCTTCAATCTTTATCAGACGATCCTTTGACGCCTGATCAGATTCCTTTTTCAACGCTTCCCGTTCGATTTCGAGCTGTGTAATTTTGCGCTGGATTTCATCTATCTCAACAGGCATACTGTCTATCTCGATTCTGAGTTTTGAAGCGCATTCATCAATTAGATCAATAGCTTTATCAGGAAGAAACCGGTCTGAAATATAACGGTTTGAAAGCGTTGCAGCGGCAACAATAGCGGAATCCTTTATTCTTACTCCATGATGCACTTCATATTTTTGCTTCAGGCCCCGAAGGATAGAAATAGTGTCTTCAACAGTAGGTTCCTGTACCATAACCGGTTGAAAACGTCTTTCAAGGGCGGCATCCTTTTCAATATACTTCCTGTATTCATTCAAGGTGGTTGCTCCAACGCACCGGAGGGTTCCTCTCGCAAGGGCCGGTTTTAACATGTTTGAAGCATCCATCGATCCTTCGCTCGCGCCTGCTCCAACCACGGTATGAAGCTCATCAATGAAAAGTATAACCTCTCCTTCTGCCCGTTCCACTTCCTTTAATACCGCTTTCAGGCGATCCTCAAACTCCCCCCTGTACTTGGCGCCGGCAATAAGCGCTCCCATATCCAGAGCAGCTACCCGCCTGTTCTTTAAGGTTTCGGCAACATCTCCCTCGACAATTCGCTGTGCAAGACCTTCGACAATAGCTGTCTTGCCGACTCCGGGCTCTCCTATGAGAACAGGATTATTCTTGGTGCGTCTCGAAAGCACTTGAGCAATACGCCTGATTTCGTCATCACGGCCAATAACCGGGTCAAGCTTTCCCAAACGGGCAAGATCTGTCAGGTCTCGGCTGAACCTGTCAAGGGCCTGGTATTTTTCTTCAGGATTCGGGTCCGTAATACGTTGCGAACCGCGGATATCCAACAATACTTTTAAGATCGATTCCCTCTTTATCCCATAACGGCCAAGAATCTTTGATGCCTCACAATCCTTTTTATCCGAAATTGCCAAAATGATATGTTCAATGCTTACATATTGATCCTTCATCTTGGCTGCTTCCACAAAGGCGGCCTCCAGGACATCGTTTGTCATCTGTGATATATGAGCATCCCCCATTCCGCTTCCGCTTACCTTTGGCAATTTATCAATGGAAAGCGCCAGGTCCCGGGCAACATCCTTTGGAGAAATGCCAAGCTTCAACAGCATTGAAGCGGCTATTCCGGTTTCTTCATCCAGCATGGATTTAAGCAAATGTTCCGGCTCAATCTGCTGGTTATTATGCCTGGATGCCATGGTCTGGGCATTTTGAATAAGTTCCTGTGATTTTATTGTAAATTTATCAAAACGCATAATGCCTCCTGATTAGTGCCTGAACCAAAAGACCGTTCAGACACAATTTTGAATTTGAAATTGTGAATTTCATAACTTCACTAAAAATAAACACTTGGCTGTTTGATGTCAAACTACGGTTTGGTCAGGGGACGGGAATCAGGGATTAGAAGATTAGTGAGCATGGCTTAAACACGCGTGCCGCAGAAGGGGCAGAACTTGAACTCCTTATGCAGAACTCTGCCGCAATTTCTGCACCTTAAGTTCTTTTTGTTCTGCCATAAATTATCTTTCATACCAAATTCATGCATATTTCTTTCGCAATTATCACACATGATAAAAGGCTCGCCTTTTTTTACCCTTAAAATCGGAATGAAAAATATATTAAGGTAATGATCAACCCTTTTAAAATAGGCGCGCGCCAGCCCGCATACAGGACACAGCCTGGGGTTTTTATCAAGTATCTTTGTTTTTGGAGAAATCCCTGCAATCAGAAACATTTGTTATAATCCCTTCACGGCTTTTATTATCCATTCTGCTGCCTGATCAACTTCTTCCTCAGTTGTAGGCCTGCCAAGTGTCAGGCGTACCGCTCCCATCCCAATCTCACGGGAAACACCCATTGCCGCAAGAACATGAGAAACAGTTACTGAACGATCCTTGCAGGCAGAACCTGTAGAAGCGCACAGCTCCGGAATCTCCGCCAGGATCTCTTCACCGATCTTCCCTGGAAAGGAGAGATTGAGGGTATTTGGAAGACGGTTTTCAGGATGTCCGTTTAGTACCACCTTTGGAACGTCTGCAATTATTTTATTATGAAGCCTGTCACGCAGGGCGGTAATACGGGCCGTGTAATCTTCAAGATGCTTCCCCGCAAGTTCGCAGGCCTCACCAAGAGCCACGTTAAGAATAACATTTTCTGTTCCCGCCCTGCGGCCATTCTCCTGGCCCCCGCCATGAATCAGTGGAACGATCTCAATTCCATTGCGGATATAAAGAGCGCCCACCCCTTTAGGGGCATATAATTTGTGACCGGCAATGGTTAAAAAATCGACACACAGATCATTTACATTGGTTTTAATCTTGCCAACAGATTGAGCCGCATCTGTATGGAAAAGGATGCCATGATCTCTGGCAATAAGACCGATCTCTTTAATCGGCTGTATAGTCCCTGTCTCATTGTTAGCATGCATAACGGAAATTAATACAGTATCTTTCCTGACAGCCTTTTTAACCTCGTCAGGATCCAGAAAGCCGTATTGATCCACAGGAAGAAACGTTACGTCCCAGCCGTTTTCTATAAGAAAGATAGCAGGATTGAAGATAGCAGGATGCTCAATCCTTGTGGTAATGATGTGACGGCCTTTTGAGCGCAAGCTTAAAGCCACACCCTTTAGCGCCATATTGTTTGATTCGCTCCCTCCGCTGGTAAAAACGATTTCTCCGGCCCCACACCCGAGAAGTCTTGCTACCTGACTGCGCGCCTTTTCCACCGCCTGCTTTGCCCTTATCCCTATGGGGTGAGAACTACTTGGATTTCCAAAGTCTTCCCTGATAAATGGCATCATAGCTTCAGCAACCTCCTGAGCTATGGGAGTGGTCGCATTATAATCCAGATAGATCATCTACTTGCTCCTTAAAAAAGGATTAGGGATTAGAGGATTAAGGATTAATAATTTTCTTAACACCTAACACTTTTCTTCGTGTTAACTTTGTTTCTCGTTTCCACGCTCCTGCGTGGGAATGCATAACCATGAACGGTTACAAAAATATAATACTACGATTTTTTTAAACTCACAACATTTTTTCCATTCTCGCCTCTTTGATCGACTACGGCCTGGTGGAAACATCTCACCTGACTCTAACTGGTCAAACCCGAATAACCACTTAATAAACTTGGAAAAACAGCTTGACAATGGATCCTTGTCTGATATATTTTATTTTATTTAGCCTGAGTAGAGTAGGGTCACATCTTAAATATTAAATATTCAGCCTGGGCAACTTATTAGAATATAACTTAATATTGTTTTGTAATGTTTTTCTATTCTATGAGCTGAATATTTAATATTTAAGATGTGACCCTACTAAGGATAGGAAAACTATGTCACCTGCAAACCATGAACTGCAACTCGCCAACGACTTTGTCCAGTACACTAACTGCAATATTTTCCTGACAGGTAAAGCGGGTACCGGCAAAACAACTTTTCTCCATAATCTGCATAAGAACACTGCGAAGCGGATGATTATCACTGCTCCAACCGGTGTTGCGGCTATCAATGCCGGCGGGGTAACACTCCATTCTTTTTTTCAATTGCCCTTTGGCCCATTTGTGCCGGGCAGCGAGACATATGAGCGCAATAAACAGCGCCAGTTCAGGTTCAGTAAAGAAAAAAAGCGGATTATACAAAGCCTTGATTTGCTGGTGATTGACGAAATAAGTATGGTACGGGCCGATTTGTTAGACGCGGTGGATGCTGCGCTGCGTCGTCATCGCCGTAATAATCAGCCATTCGGCGGGGTGCAACTGCTTATGATCGGCGATCTGCATCAGCTCTCTCCGGTGGCAAAGCAAGATGAATGGCGCCTTTTGCAGCAATATTATGATTCGGTTTATTTTTTCAGCAGCAAAGCACTTGATCTTACTGAATTGCTTACCATTGAGCTGAAGCATATTTATCGCCAGTCAGACGCCCGTTTTATCAAGCTCCTGAATCTGGTACGTGACAACCGGCTTGATGAATCATCCATAGCGGATCTTAATCAGCGTTACATCCAGGATTTCACACCGGGCGAAGATCAGGGCTATATTACCCTGAGCACTCACAACCGCAGCGCCGAATCCATTAATCAGACCAGACTTCAGGCCCTGTCCAAAAAAGAATATTGTTTCAAAGCTGAAATTTCCGGAGTTTTTCCTGAACAAAATTACCCTACCCTGGCCACTCTTCTGCTTAAAGAGGGGGCACAGGTGATGTTTGTGCGCAATGATCCCTCTGCTGAAAAACTCTATTATAATGGTAAAATCGGCAAAATAACCAAAATTTCGAACAAAAAAATCAGCGTTACCTGCCCCGGCGACAAACAGAAAATCGTGGTTGAACCAATTATTTGGGAAAATATTAAATATACACTGAACAAAGAGAATAAGGAAATCAAAGAGAATATAATCGGTAAATTCAAGCAACACCCCCTGAAACTCGCGTGGGCGATTACCATTCACAAAAGTCAGGGGCTGACTTTTGAAAAGGCCATTATTGATGCCAAAGCAGCTTTTGCCCATGGTCAGGTTTATGTGGCCTTAAGCCGTTGTAAAACTATAGAGGGTATGGTGCTGAGCTCTCCCATCTCATCCCGTGAAATAAAAATGGATAAAGCAATAATGTGCTTTGACGAAAACGCTCAGCAAAACCAGCCTTCCGAAAGCCGGCTTCAGGCAGCCAAAATCAGTTACCAGCAGCACTTGTTGCTTGATTGTTTTGATTTTTCACTATTGCGCAACAGTCTCAACTATCTTGTTCGGCTTTTGACAGGTAACGCCAGAGTGGTTCAGGTTTCAGGCGTTGAAGATATCCGCCAATTAGAGAAAAAGGCTGCGGAAGATATTTTTGTTGTCAGTGAAAATTTTCAGCGGCAATTACGCGCGATTTTTACGGATGGCGGCTTGCCCGAGTCAGATGCAATTATTTTGGAACGGATCAGCAAAGCGTCAGCATGGTTTCAGAAAAAGTTTATTGAAATTTTTCAGGAGTCAATGCAAAAATTGCACGTCGAAACAGACAATACCGAACTCCGCAAAAAAATTGGGAATGCTCTGAGTAATCTTAAAAAAGAAATTGCCGTAAAGGTAGCTGGAGTACAATGCTGTGAAAAAGGATTTACACCGTCAAGTTTCCTCCGTGCTGTTTCAGCCGCTGAAATTGACTTTACCCCTGAAAAAGAAAAAAAGCGTCGCCACCAGGTTTACACCGAATCCGACGTTGCCCATCCTGAGCTGTTCCAGACCCTGAAGGACTGGCGTTCCCGCAAAGCCAGGGACGAAGATGTTGCCCATTTTCAGGTTTTACACCAACGGATATTGATCCAGATTGTGGTATGCCTGCCCGACAGTGTTGCTGAGCTAAGGAAAATAAATGGGGTCGGCAAGAAAACCATTGAAAAATACGGTGAAGAACTTGTGAAACTGGTTTTGGCCTATCGCAAAAAACACGGAATAGAGAAGGTCGTGCTGCCAAAGCCTGAAAAACTTCCGGAAGAAAGTACTTCGGCAAAAGATGCGGCTCCGCATTCCGACACGAAACAGACAAGTTTCAATATGTTCAATAATGGATTAACGATTGCCCGAATTGCACAAGAAAGAGGCCTGGTACAATCTACCATTGAAGGGCATCTGAGTTTTTTTGTGGAAAAAGGCGAATTAGATATCAACAAGCTGCTTTCACCTGAAAAACAACAGGCCATTGAAAAGGAGCTTGATAGAGATCACAATAATTCCCTCAGTGAAGTAAAAAATGCCCTGGGAGATGACTACTCGTATGGAGAAATCAAAATGATCTTGGCCTATCAGAAATACCTGGCATCAAATTAGTAGGGTCACATCTTAAATATTAAATATTGAGCCTGGGCAACTTATTAGAATATAGCTTAATATTGTTTTGTAATATTTTTTCTATTCGATGAGCTCAATATTTAATATTTAAGATGTGACCCTAATTCTTTCTCTAATTCTTTCTTTTGGTTCGGATAACACCTCTCCGATAATTGCGGCATCATCTACACCTTTTTCCTTTAATTCATTTACCAGAGCGCTGGCGCTTTCTTTTTCCACACAGATCAGCAATCCTCCGGATGTCTGGGGATCGTACATAATATCCAGAACAGCGTGTTTTACAGAAGGAGAAACATCGACCATACCCTCACGGAACTCCCTGTTCTTATAAGCTCCGGCAGGCACAAGCCCCATTGCCGCATAATCAAAGGCTTCAGGAATTATCGGTATCTTTTCAGACCAGAGGCCGATTCCAAAATCGGAATCTATAACCATTTCAGCAACATGACCTATCAGGCCAAAACCGGTAATATCGGTGCACGCGTGAACAGGAAACCCTTCCATTACTTGAGCTGCATCCCTGTTAAGCGTAGCCATAAGATGTGTAACAAATTTTATGGCTTCCCTTGAAGCAAGCCCTCCTTTAATAGCTGTGTTAATAATACCTGTGCCAAGCGGCTTGGTCAGTATTAAACGATCTCCGACCTTAAGAGCCTTTTTCGTTAATACACGATCCGGATGAATAAAACCGGTGACAGACAAACCATATTTCAACTCCTTGTCTTCCACGCTGTGTCCGCCCACAAGAACCACGCCGGCCTCTTTCATCTTATCCAGCCCTCCCTGGATGATCTGACGGAGAACAGACATATCCATATCTTTAACCGGAAACGCCACAATATTCATGGCCGTTTTGGGAATACCGCCCATGGCATAGACATCACTTAATGCATTGGCAGCCGCTATCTGTCCAAACCAGTATGGATCATCTACAATCGGTGTGAAAAAATCCACGGTCTGAACAATGGCAATATCATCCGTGATTTTATAAACTCCGGCATCGTCCGCACGATCCATCCCTACAATCAAGTTTGAATCCGTGGGAAACTCAATTCCGCAAAGCGCACTCTCCAGGTCCCCTGGAGGCAATTTCGAGGCTCAGCCGGAACCTGCAACTGTTTCAGTAAGGCGAAGCTCTTTTACTTTCTGTTTTACCATTTTTTATTTCCTTTTATGAGCGCAAGGTAGCTGTCAAACGCATATGGTTTGTGAGAAGGTCAAGCGCAGGCAATATACCGGTTACTACCACGTCCGCGGACAAAACAGCAGAAACAGCCGCTCCCTCATCCTGCACAACTGCTATGCCAAGCGCCGCCTTTTTGAGCATCATTACGTCGTTGCGGCCGTTTCCAATACATACAGCGCTGTCCGCGCCCAGTCTATCTACATATTCCATTTTGCCTTTATCCTGAGCCTCGACCGGCAAGACATGTATCTTGCATGGAATATCAGAAAGCTTTTTCTCGACCCCTCCAAATGTATCTGCTGTCAAGACGTGAATTTCGACGTGCCGCGCAAGGGCGATTAAACGTTCTTTCACCCCATAAGCAGGTTGGCCGTCAACAGCTATCGTGCCGTTGTAATCCAATATCAGACGCTCAAGCCGCAATCTGCCAAAGCCCGGTATATCTATTTCGATCATGATAAGCGCACCTCAAATTAAGAATCAGTTTTACTTCCGTGCCCGGCTGCAGTTTCCAGGTCGGATAGAAGCTTTTCCAGGCTAAAATCATATTTTTTTGCAACATCCTGTAAGGTCTCAAAAAGCGCCTGGCAGCAGACGCATTCACAGGCCTGCCTATCGTAGAGTTTGAACACCGCCTCTGTCTTTCTATACTTAGAGATCACATCCAGCACCGTCATCTCCGGGAAAATCAAGGTTTCTTTTCTATTTACAAATTTGTCTTTGTATTTCATTATTATTACTGAGAATCTCTTCCAGAGCCTTTGGTATATGCAAAACAATTTCCATTACCTGGGTAGCCGGCGTTGGCCGGGCATAATACCCTGCTAATCGATTCGCCTTTGCAGCAACAATCGCGGCTTTGCTGACTTCCATTCCCGATCCAATCAAGGCTGCCACAATACCGGTGAGTGTATCCCCTGTGCCGCCCATAGCCTCCATAGCCTCACAGGCAGGGCTGTCAACCGTTGCCTTAATCCCATCCTGATCAGCGAGGTAATCCTTTGCTCCCTTTACAAGGAGAAAGCGCGAGGCATCTTTATGTGCATATGCACGTTTAATCATATCCGGCACACGCTTTTCATCCTGAAGAATAAAGCCCCGTGTGTAAAATGGATGTGGCGCGTTTTCATCGGCCAGAAAGGCCAGCTCACCTGCATCGGGTGTAAACAGATCATATGCAGCGGCCTGACCGCTCATTTTGGCTGCATACATAAATCCGGCATCCGCAATCAGGATAGGCTGTTTTGCCATCTTTTTTATAGCAGATAAAACACGGTTGTGCCAGTCTACATCCGGCTGAAGATAATGAAACGTGATGGCAGAAAACCTGGATCCACCAAGATTCTTAGTCAGATATTCATAAAGTCTCCGGCTGCCCTCTCCCAGGCCAATGTCTCCAATTAGATACCCAAAAAGTTCCGATTGTCCCAGCATTTCCCCGGTTTTGACAGCCGCGGCCAGCAGAGCCGGAGTTCCGCGATTAACATGGACCTGCTTCCCCTGGATGCAGATTTCATCCTCTTTTAGGCTGACTTTACCTGTTGTTAGAGGAAACTTTTCATCGGGAATGGTTCCCACTATGGCGAGCATTGGTGTGTCATCTCCTCATAAGCCAGTTGCAGCGCATATCCGCAGAGAGTATGACCGATTTGTCTGGGACTCGGCGCTTCGGACAACGATTTGCCAACCATTTCCTGCGCCAGATACGGAACATCCGGGCATCCTCCACCTGATATGTTTACGATATTTAAGGTCTTTTTCTCAACAGTTAATTTCATATTAGCAGCGCGAACCATCAGGTATTGGTCAAAGTCCTTAATTTGAAAAAGATCCACAGGCCGCAATAAAGGACTGCTGACCGGGACTATTTCCAAAGGCGAAGCACCGGCTTTCTGGAGAGTCCTTAAGATATTCAGCTCTTCTATAAGCGGAAACTCGACAACCAGGTCGCAGCCGCTTTGAATTTCAGGCGGCGGCCCCATAACCCGGATTTTCCATCCTGATGCCTTAAGAACGCTCTCAGCACGGATCACCTCGCTGGTATGTTCAAATACCAGTATGCCTCTGTCCTGATCAGACTCCGGCAATTTCTTTTCTTTTTTCGGTTTTAAGAATTCAAAAAATGACATTTCTTATTCCCCAATCCCATCCGCAGATTACGCAGATTTCCGCAGATTATTTAAATATTTTATCCATCCAATCTTCCAATCTTCCAATTTTCCAATTTTCCAATTTTCCAATTCCAGCATTCCAGCATTCCCTCAACCACTCAACCACTCAATCACTCAACCACTCAACCAATTTTCTACTCGACCAATTCCCCACTCGACTACTTCTTAATCGTAACCTGATATCCTCCTTCATCCTCCTGAACATCAGCAATCTCCCAGCCCTGGCTTTGTGCAGCCCGGCTCACATTCTCTTTTGAAGTGTCTGTATCCACCTTTATTAGTATTTCCCCTTTTTGTATCTCCTTGATCTTATCCAGGGTCATCAAGACCGGTTGGGGACAGGAGAGTCCTCCTGCATCAACAATTATACTCATAATTTTACCTCCTCAGCTTGTTTTTTTGTAACTCAATAAATACTTAGATGAGCCCGCTGGTGATAAAATGTAAAATATCTGACTGTTTGAGTATGTTAGCGAGCCTTAAGAAAAAACAACGCATCAGATAATTCATCTTTAAAACATGTTGTTTCAGTTGTTTAACCAATATGGAGCAAAAGGATTGGACATGTTTTTTCTTTAGGGTCGCTTGCATGCGAGTTTCAGATATTCTTACATTTTATTATCAGCGGGCGAGTCCTTTATCATCTTCGCCCGAACTTATTGAGAACTTACTCTTTTTCTCATCGTAAATCCGATAAACAGACAGACTATAAGACCGATAATAACTGCCGCAATACCATGTGGTCCAACCCCTTTTGGCGAACTGGCCAGACCAAAATTATGGGCAAAACCTGCTCCTACAATCATACCAAACACAAAGATCGCAGCATCCCCGTCACCTTCACCTGCCAGAAAAAGCTGCCGTCCAGGACATCCTCCGGCCAGAGCAAAAGCAAGCCCTGACAGAACCATCCCGCCAAAGTTCCAGATTTGCATAGTATGAGCCACCGGCTGTTTGGCAAAGCCTGGGTGAAATTGTCCAACAATCAGGTTCGTTATGAAAGCAAAAATAACAACCGTAATAAGTCCCAGAAAGAGATGGGTCTGTCGAAACAGAATCAAATCCCTAAACGCGCCCATAGTACAGAAACGGCTTCTCTGGGCGGCAAATCCTATTGCGAGACCTACGGCAAGAGATATGATCAGGGAAGCATGCATAGCGCCGGGACCTTTTAGACTGTAAAACAGCACCCCGCTTTTGCCCTGTCCTTCGATATGTGGAAAAATCAGCATCAGTATTAGAAAACCGAGCATGGTCAAAGGCAATAACCATCCCGCCGAGGTATATGTCTTCTGAACACGCCCCAGGTTATATCCGCCTTTTAGAAAAAGAGTGCCTATCCAGATACCGCATATGAGTCCTAACAATGCAAAAATTGCATTCCCGTCACCAGCGGCAAAACGCAATAAAGCTCGCCATGGACATCCCAGGAAAACAAGAGACCCGATCATGGCAAAAACGCCCAAAACAAACCTGACAATAGGCGCCGATCCTGTTCTCGGCCGAAATTCCTTAAAAATATACGCAGCAACCAATGAGCCCAGGACAAAACCGATAATCTCCGGCCTCATGTACTGGACCACGGCCGCACGATGAATTCCGATTGCCCCTGCGATGTCTCTTTCAAAGCAGGCCACGCAGATACCCATGTTGCCGGGATTGCCCAGCTTTTGTAAAAGAGCGGCAAGAACACCGATAAGCCCTCCTACTCCAATAATCCCCCACCGAGTTGCAAAAATATTTTTTTTCATTTTAATTCAGTTCCTCCTTTTTATGTGTTTTGCATATTTCCGGATTGATTTTTCATGAAATATTCGGGCTAAAAGACACATGACGAAATCTGATCCATTTGTGAAAGTGAAAGATGATAAGCGGAAAAGAATGGACGTGATTTTTCGGCCAAACCCCGTGCCTACCGAACCCGGGCAGAATTTATGTAATACGCTCAGGTAAAGCCGAAAAATTGATACATGGATGAGCTCCTTAAGGAATGATTAAATATAAAAAATATGGGAATTGCTCCGATTTGTCAAACTGGATATTCCGATAATGGGATGGGTTTTTCTTAGTAAAAACCTATAACCCTAATTGAGCCAAAGCTCAATTAGGGAGAGGGCAGGGATCAGTATTCAGAGGACAGTACGGGATGTACGTCGAACAGACTGAACATCGAACGTTGAACATCGAACGTTGAACATCGAATAATGATGTCGCTTTGCTCTGCAATTTAATTTCATTCGTTTTTAAAAATCCGATGTCTAACCTTGAATGACTATTTCTTTTTCTTTTCAGCCGTTTTGATACTCGTAACAAAAATCTTAATTACTCAAGTTTCGCACCCTTTTTATCTATCAAATCCTCTATGCGGCAAGGGCCAAAATAAATTTTTAAAGCGAAATATTAGACCTTAAGCTTCCACCACGGCACCAATAACAAGCATTAATACAGTACTTAAGACCACGTATGAATTCAGTAAGTTATATATTCTTTGTGCCTGTCCTTGGCACAAATCGTGGAGTGCTGGTTAAAAAGACCGATGAATCAATTCGCTTGAACAATTGAATTTGGCTCCATTACCGCCTTGACTTTGATAGAAATCAAGGGTGTGAAACATGAGTTAATTAATTCTATAGCGCTTATGGGATTGAGGGGGTTAACTTAAAGGGAGGATAGCT
>CBDAFK010000148.1:0-6523 GCA_965195235.1 uncultured Desulfobacterales bacterium
TTTTTCAGCTCCCTTATCTCTTTTTTCAAGGCATTCAATTCATCGCTGGTTACCAGGTTCCCCTTTTTCAACAACTCTTTTACTGTTTTTTCCACCCTTTTTTCCAGTTTTTTTTGCGAATCTTCATATTTGTCCTTGATCTCTTCTAAAAACTTTTTTCCCTCTGTTTCAGACAACTTCCCTTGTTTTATTAAGTCTTCGGCTAAATTTTCCACTTCATCCTTGGTTTTAAGAGCAAGGCCAATACCGGTCAACATCGTCTTTTTAATAAGATCAAACATAATATACTCCTTTTTTATGATTTATATGTTTATAACTGTTCAGCAGTCTATCAACCTTTGAACCGCTGAACCCCTGAACCATAACTACTAAATGGTACCGGAGAATATTGCCTAAAAAATCAACAAAGATTAACGAGATTTGAATTAACATATAAATAAGGCTATTGCAAGGAGTTTAAGCCTTCTTTAAGTCTTTCAGCTCCAATAACTTGTAGTCAAAGGCGTTATCAGTCTTATCCCAAAGATTCCATGATGCCATATTTTCTTATCTTTCTCCACAAGGTTGTTCTTGGAATTTCAAGTATTTTTGAAGCTCTAACCTTATTATAATTAGTAGCTTCAAGCACCCTGATAATATGAGCTTTCTCTTCTTCATAAAGAGGAAGCAAATCTCTGTTTTCAACTGTCTCCACTACGAGATGGTCAAGATCCTCTGGAAGTTCGTTTTCACTAATCCAAGTTCCTTCAAATTACAGAACACCCAACTCATTGCAAAATCAAAGCACTTTGGGGTTGGAAAGAGTATGGAATGTCAGTCCACGCTTAGCACGAACATCTCATAACGAATAACAGATATGAAAGAAACTTATCAGTATGTAGCGCTGGATGTGGAAACAACCGGACTTTCGCCCCAAAATGGTGACAGGGTGATAGAAATCGGCGCAGTTGCTATCGAGAATCAGAGTATTATTGCTGAATTCAGCAGCCTTATCGATGTTAAAAAAAGGAGTTTGCATTGCAACTGGTAATAAACAGCGCTGGCACTTATATTACACAAAAAGCTGGTCTTATCAGGGTTCAAAAGAGTGTATTTCTCGGAAGGCTTGAATCAAACCGCTTTGATGAACTGTCGGAAAAATGTCGTGACCTGATTGATGAAGAAAGAGACAGTGTTTACCTGTTTCCGTTCTGTCAGGAGGATTTCAGAAACATTAAAGTTTTGGGCCAGGGTTTTGACAAGAAGCTTGTAAATGATGAAATTTTGGCAAAGTTTTTCTAATCCGCAGATTACGCAGAAACAAATGGAGCATCTATTCTATTTTTAATATTACTTGATATTGCAGAGATAAATATAAACATTAATGCTTGTATTATTTTACAAGATGGACTATTTTATAAAGTAAGAATATATTAATTTGAAGGATAAATACAAAATGTATGCAAAAGTATCAAAAAAGGGTCAAATAACGATCCCTAAACCAATTAGGAAAAAATTAAAAATCGAAAAAGAGGGTGCGGTTTTGTTTCTTGTTGAAAACAACGAAATCAAGCTAAAAGGCGTTCCCGGAGTGCAATCGGAACAATTGGCAGGGAGCCTGAAAAAATATGCAAAGGAATATGTTTCTTTAAAAAAAATAAGAAAAAAAATACAAGGTGAAATCGCTAATGAAACAGCACGAGAAGGTCTATCTGATTGATACAAACGTTATTCTCAGGTATTTATTAGGGGACCATCCCAAATTCAGCCCCAAAGCAAAAGTCTTTATGGGAGACATATCTGAAGGAACAAAAAAGGCCGAGATATTTGATGTGGTTATTGTTGAATGCATCTATGTTATGGAAAAATATTACCAGATCCCCAAGAGTGAAATTTCAACAAAGTTAAGCGGAATACTGAGTTTTTCCGGCATTGCAAATCCCGATAGATCAGAAACCCTCGAAGCGCTTCTAAAATACAACAGCACCAATATTGATATTGTAGATTGTATTCTTGCCGCCCATTCTTCACCCGAAAAGGTCGTTGTTTCATTTGATAAAGACATGAAAAAATTAAAAGCGGTCAGTGAGATTTTGTAAAAAAATGGCAGTTCCGGCTCCAGCGGCCAGCATTATAACCACGGATTTTACGGTCATCTTTTTGTCCTAATCGGCAATTTTAAAATAGACTGGAAAGAAAGTGAGCGGATTTTAAAGGATGTTACTGAAATCAAGGATAAATCATGAAAAAGGCAACTCTTAGCTTTAGTAATGTCAATTGGGGAGCATCGCATATTCATAAATTTCGTGGTTTTATCGGAAATCTTTTTAAAAATCATGATCTTATTCACAATCATGATCGGAAAACAGGAAAACCGATATACCGATATCCACTAATACAGTTCAAGCTGATAGATAAAACGCCCGCAATCATTGCTATAACGGACAGGGCTGTGAGCATTTTTGCGGAAATCATCATGAAACTCGATAAGATTATTATTGAAGATACTGTTATCCCTGTTTTTGAAAAAGATCTGAAAGTAGAAGAAGTCGAATTCGGATATTCCGATGAAATATTTATGTACGAATTTGCTTCTCCCTGGATCGGGCTTAATCAAAGCAACTTTAAAAAATATAATGATGGCGGAAGAAATGAAAAGAACGAGATGCTGAAAAGAGTAATGACAGGCAATATCTTATCCATGGCAAAGCATCTTGACTGCTGGCTTTCAAAAGATCAGAAAATTAAAATTGATCACAAGCTAAAAGAGACAAAAGTAAATCTTAAAGGCAAAAGAATGACAGGGTTTAACGGGATATTTAAAACCAATTTTTTAATACCGGCTTATTTGGGAATCGGGAAATCAGTTTCATGGGGGTTTGGAGCCGTGAGGAGGATGATATATAAGAAAATGCTTTTGAAATCACAATTTGTGACTTCAAATTAAATGATCTCGTAAAAAGTCCCAAAATGCCGTTTTTCGTCATTCCAGCGAAAGCCGGGCACGTAGTGAAGCTTTAGCGCTATTCAGTCTTTTCAAGCAGTTGCAGACCACCTGCCCGCCATCGCTCTTGCCCAAAGGAGGCTGTTGCCGCAGGTCAAGACGTCCGCTCAGGCGAGGCGGGCGGGTCTGGACTCCGGTTTTCACCGGAGTGACGACTTTTTACGAATTCATCAAAATGGTTTAGCGGATAAAAATATCGGATTAATGAAGGGACCGTTTATAACTGTTTCAACAATAACTGCAACAGACATGAGAGCAGAAAAACTTTATAAACAGTTCAAGCCCTGTATGGAAAGCATGGAAGGATCAGGAGCCGCACACCTTGCGATACATTACAACATACCTTTTTTAGAGATTCGTTCTGCAAGCAATATGGTCGGGAAAAGAGATCCAGGCGCATGGGACCTCGCTCTTGCTTTTGAGAGGGGGGCTATGGCTGTTTTTGCTTTTATTCGCGATTTTGATCAAACATGCTTCAACCATTACAAAATTCATTTAAAAAAACCGTGAACCGTGAACCGTGAACGATTATTTAACTTTTTATGAAACAAAACTTAACACTTGGTTATTCAACCTGTCCAAACGACACCTTTATCTTTTATGCACTTGCTCATAACCTGATTGAGAGGCGCGGACTTCAATTTAAGATAGAGCTGGCAGATGTTGAAACACTTAACCAGCAGGCAAGGGCAGGGGTTTTTGATGTATCAAAACTATCCTTTGCCGCTATAGGCCATTTGCTTGATACATATGGAGTTCTTCGCAGCGGATCTGCGCTTGGCAGGGGTTGCGGGCCGCTTGTCGTGGCAAGACCGGGTTTTAATCTAAACCGGATCGATTCAAAAAAGATTGCAGTGCCCGGCATGTGGACAACTGCATGCATGCTTCTTGGTCTTTATCTTTCCAGAAAGCCGGATGTTGTTCCCATGCTGTTTGATTTGATTATGCCTGCAGTTGAAAGGGGAGATTTTGATTTTGGCGTGATAATTCATGAGGGCAGGTTTACCTATAAAAATTATGGCTTAATCTGCCTTCTCGATCTTGGGAAGTGGTGGGAGCAGAAGACATCTCTTCCCATTCCTCTGGGAGGGATTGCAATACGCAGAGACATAGCGCCTGAGATTGCGCGAAGTGTGGAAACAGCCATACAAGAAAGCACGCTATACGGGTTTAAGCATCGAACCGAGACAGACAGCTATATTAAAAGATATGCCAGGGAGATGTCATCTGCCGTGATTCGCAGGCATATAGATCTTTATGTTAATGAGTTTACTGTAGAGATCGGAAAGCAAGGAAAAGAGGCTGTTGAGGCCTTATTTGAAATGGCAAGGCATAGAGGAATACTTCCTGAAAGCAAAATGCCTGTCTTTGCATGTTAGGTGCTTAGGTTCACGGTTCACAGTTCAAGGTTTTTTGTTTTTCCAAATTGAAGAGCGAAGCGACAACATCATTCAAAATTCGATGTTCGATGTTCGATGTTCGACGTTCATCTTTTCAAAAAACGACAGGTTTACCTTTTCGGAAAGTATTTTTTCCTTGTAAAGGCTGCTGAAAAAGCTTTCAAGCCCTTTTATTTGCATTGGTCCGAGATCACAGCACAGTCTGTCATAATATTTTTCAGACATATCAAGGCTGATTCCAAGCTTTGATGAAGCTGATTCAACGATCTGTCCGAGATGTTGATTTCCCTCTTTTTTTGAAATATGAAAAAGGTCAATTATTGCAGATAACGGATCTGGCCTTTTGCGTGCAAATGATTTTTGCACTGCCCACACGGCAAAAACAAATGGAAGACCGGTTAATTCCATCCACATATTTCCCATGTCATATATATAATCATAGTGATCGTTCCATTTTTCCTTAAGCGCCGCATCTCCTATGATAAGGGCAGCATCTGCATTTTTTGGGATATCGCAGGGATGCTGGATCGCACCTATTCCAAAAATCGGCTTTACCTTTTTTATGATGAAAAGAAGTTTTAAAAGCTCAACAGTGGTAGCTGACTCGTCGATTAGAATTACCTTTTTATTGTTAAGCTTATCAAATGGATGCCTGCTGACAAGGATAACGCTCATTACATCTCCGGAACATGCGATTGAAAGATCCGGCAGTAGCAGCCAATCTTTTTGATGCCGCGCATAAGCAACAGAAGAGACAGGGCTTATGTCAATGTCTCCATTTGCCAGCATGTTGTTTAAAACCGACGGAGGCGCGGTGACCATCTTGAGCCATGCAGGCTTTAGCCCCATGTCAAGCCCATAATATATTGGCGCAACATTTATATAGCTTATCCGTCCGATCTTAACCGGTGATTGTTGATGATATTTGTTTTTCATTGTTTACAATTGCTTCCAGAAGACTTGATCTGTCTGTAACATTTACTGGCACATAAATAAACCGGCCGTTTTTCCCAGGATCAAGTGTGCCGAACCTGTCTGCAACGTCTAAAGCATCTGCGCCGTTTATTGTTGCCATAGCGAGTATTTCAGACGGCGGAACCAGAGGAAATGCTTTGGATATAAATGCTGTTTCGTCAAACATGCTTAATGAATCCACACAAGCCAGGCTGTCTGTTCCAAGACATGGTTTTAATCCAGTATTTAGCATCCCTGTAAGATCGGGCAGTCTTTGATGAAGATAATGGTTACTCCTGAAGCACAGGCATACACAAACATTATAATGCAGAAGTATTTCAAAGTCATCTTTATCAGCATGTATCAGATGGACAGTTATTGTTTTTTTATCAAGAAGCCCGAGGCGGTTAAGGTATTTTACAGGGCTTTCCACGGGCAAACCCCAGCCTGAAAAGTCGATCCCTCTCTCTGACAGAAAATCCGCCCATTCCCCTTTTCCTGTTGATAAAAAGAGGATTTCATCTTCCGACTCTGCAACATGTATTGACATGGGAAGATTATTTTTTCTGGCGGCATTTTTTAAATTTACAAGAAGTTCAGGGGCCGTGGTATGTGGAGCATGCGCTGCCAGCGAGGTTACAATATGCCTTTTTCTTTCATTACATTTTATCTTTGCGATAGAATTATTCCCAAGATATTCTTTAAACCATATGCCGGCAAGTCCGGAATTCGCTAAAATATCTTTTGTAATACCCATGGTGGATATCTCTCCGACAACCCCTGTGCCTGATTCAATCAACTCCTTTACGCCTTGTTTTGCGCTTGTGAGCAGATTTTCCATCTTTTCTGCATCACGCAGATTTATTAATTGTTTGACCCAGAGCTTAAGCCCCTTGTCAAACAGGATCCGTCCCTTTAAAGCGCACAGCTCAAGATGCGTATGCGCATTGACAAAAGCAGGCATAATAACGCCAGGGCCATGATCAATTACCTGGCCGCCGCCTGGATGTCCCTGACCGACCTCTTCAATCAACCCGTTACAGACCCGCACATATCCGTTCTGTATTATTGTCCAGGGGTCAACCAGTATCCATCCCGCCCTGTGTGTTATGGGATTGCCTGTTTTATATTTAATCATATTTAATTATATAGCATATTGCGCTGCCTGCAACAAAAGAATAATTGT
>CBDAFK010000149.1:0-3506 GCA_965195235.1 uncultured Desulfobacterales bacterium
CATTCTTCAACAACCTTCTTTGCCAGTTGAGGTCTAATCGCAGAAACTTTCTGGCGTCGACTCCCTGATTTCAATGCCTCGACACTGATATTCTCTTTTTTACAGATTCTGTGAATATATGAAACAGTGCGTTGCCGGCGCTTATGTAGAGAAAAGTGTTCTTTTCTGGCCAGATCTGATTGTTGAATCAACTGCTCTACGAATTCACTGGCCGGAATGGAGCGGAATACGCACACAATGAACAGGTACTCACCGATGAGCGAATATTGGATAGCGGAGATTTTGTGGACAGCATTATCATGGAGGCAGATCACAGAGTAAAATACCAGTTTGGGAGCAACAAGATCAGAGAAAAAGCAGCGGAGTTCATTGACGGGGAATTATGAGATCAAAACCGTGAAAATGATAAAATTGATAACATATTTTCACGGTTTTGTTGACAAAAGAGTGAAAAGTTTATAAGATTAAATTATGGCAAAAACATTAAATATATTCGCTAAAATATATTCTTTGCGAGAGCGATATTACAAAGCTGCCGTAAAGAAAGAGCCGCTTCTTAAACTGCTCGCTGAAGCAGAAGTCGCTGAGCAGGTTTATAACTCAAATGCTATTGAAAACAGTACGCTTACTCTCGAAGAAACAGAAAAAATTTTATTACAAATAGATCTGGACAGGTATATTTCCGAAAGGGAATTATTTGAAGCAAAAAATTTAGCGCGAGTCGTTTCTTATATATACACAAAAGCAAAAGAACAAGAGTTAAACCTTGAGATAATTTTGTTTTTACATAAAACGCTCCTTTCCAATATTCGTGATAACGTCGCCGGTCGCTTTCGAAACAACGATGAATGGGTGCGCGTTGCAAACCACATTGCTTTAGACCCAAAACAAGTACTTGAAAAACTTGAAGAAATGCTTATTCAATATTATTCAACTCCAAATGAAAATATTATAAAAAGAGTTGCTCTTCTACATCTTACTTTTGAACATATTCATCCATTTGTAGATGGAAATGGCCGTATCGGAAGGGTGATAAACAATTATCTTCTCATAAGAGAAGGTTTTGTGCCAATAAACATCAAATTTATCGATCGAAAATTATACTATGATGCTTTTAATGAATTTGATGACAGAGGCAAAGCGTCAATTATGGAAGGAATTGTTGGAAAGGCAATTACTAATAGTTATCACAAAAGATTGGCCTATCTTGAAGGAATGGAAATTGTAACGCTTGCAGAGTGTGCAAAAAGAAAAAAAATCTCACACTCTAACTTAATTAATAAAGCGCATCGTCAAACCATTGAGGCATTTTTAGAGAAGGGCGTATGGGAAATTGGTATTTTGTAGTTCTAACCATCTATCAAAAAAACTAAATAATTTAGAAGAACTAAAAAAATCAATCCTGCAAAAAGCATTTGAAGGGCAATTGACAAGGAAGAATTGAAGAATAAAGAAATTGGCAACTACATAGGGACAAATTGTCCCTATGTAAATCAAGAATTATAAGGTTTAATTATGGATGAATTGAAAAACAAATTGTTTGTTTTCCAGAGTAAAGAAATCCGCAGAATATGGCATAACGATGAATGGTATTACTCAGTTGTGGATATCATCGCCGCTCTGACCGATCGGTGGTCAGGGATTAGAGGATTATTGCTATGCATGTAACATTTTATGGCGCAGCGCGGGAAGTCACGGGATCGATGCATCTTGTTACAACCGAAATCGACAGGATACTGCTGGATTGCGGAATGTTTCAGGGCCGACGGAAGGAGACCGAACAAAAAAACAGAGTGTTTTCTTTTGATCCGCAGATTATCACAAATGTAGTGCTTTCGCATGCCCATATAGACCATTCCGGCCGCATTCCCCTGCTCACGAAAAATGGATTTAACGGAAACATCATCTGCACGCGAGCCACGGCTGATGCCTGTAAATATCTGCTGGATGATTCCGCTTGTATTCATGAATCGGATGCAAATTATCTTAATTATAAAACCGTCCGTTCATATTTGTATAGTTTACTGACATCTTCGGATAAGAAAAAGAAATCAGGCCGTGACAATGAAAAGATAAGAAAAATTTTAAAGGCTCACCGTAATACTCTTAACACGGAAAAAATTAACGAATATATTGAGAAATACCATATAGAAAGTGTCAGGCCGCTATATACTGTTTTTGAAGCACAGCAATCATTTAAATATTTTAACGGTTATCCATATTGCCAGCCAATAACAATCGGGAAGGATACGACCTGTACCTTTTATGATGCCGGTCATATTCTTGGATCAGCCTTTTCCATTATCAAAACCATTGAAAACGGCAGATCATATACTGTTTGTTATACCGGTGATATAGGCAGATTTGATACGCCGATACTAAAAAATCCGACCCTGAACTTTCACGAAGAGGACAGGAACATAGATTTACTGATTATGGAGAGCACATACGGTAATCGTTTGCACGAACCGGTGAAGGATTTAAAACAACAATTAAAGCAGGTGGTTATCGATACTTTCAACAGGGGTGGTTCTGTTTTAATACCATGTTTTGCATATGGACGCACACAGGAGATTCTATATTTTCTTCATGAACTCTATGATGAGGGAGAAGTGCCGCGGAGGCCGGTTTATGTTGACAGCCCTCTTGCGACTAAACTAACGGGTGTTTATGGCGAACATCCCGAAGTTTATGACAGAGAAACCAAAGAAGTCTTTCTAAAGAACGGCGAAAACCCTTTTATGTTTGATCAGCTCCGTTTTGTACAATCGGTTGATGAATCGATGGATCTCATGCGGGATGAAAAACAGCATATTGTTATTGCTGCTTCCGGGATGTGTGAGGCCGGACGCATTTTGCACCATCTGCGTTATAAGATACATAATGCAAAAAACACCGTTCTTATAGTCGGTTATATGGCCAAAAACACTCTCGGCCGTCGCATACAGGAAAGCGGCGAAGAATATGAGAAGTCCGGCAGAAAAGATCCGCCTCCGCAGCTTAGATTTTTCAATAAAATTTATCCGCTTAAAGCTCATGTTAAAAGGCTTGGCGGATTCAGCGCTCATGCCGATAAAAATGAACTGCTTCGATTTGTCAGGGAGTCAAATTTACGCATAAAGAAGATCGCAGTAGTCCATGGAGAGGAGGATCAGTCGATTTTATTTGCCAATCAGCTCAAAAATGAAGGTTTTTCGGTAGTTGTGCCCAGGGTTGGGGAGATGATTCAAATAAAATAACGGTGGATATAGAGACGTTATGTTGCGAGTTTAATTATGTTGGAGGACATTGAGGACGCCCTCGACTAATTAGACTTATGGCTATTCAATCGATAAAGCGTTTTAGCAATTGCAGAAAACGACACTCCCAGATGACGGCCGGCTTCAGTCAGCGAAACGCCCCATTCTTCAACAAGTTTCCTTGCCAGTTGAGGTCTAATCGCAGAAACTTTCTGGCGTCGACTCCCTGATTTCAACGCCTCGACACTGATATTCTCTTTTTTACAG
>CBDAFK010000150.1:0-16808 GCA_965195235.1 uncultured Desulfobacterales bacterium
ATACCCGGCTTATCAATAAGCTTCAGCCTGAAATCTCCATGTATGAACCGGTTATGGCTCTTGACGGAGGTAAGGACGGCCTTTGCCTGCTCAGACATCTTATATCTCGTGCGCATACCTATCTTAAGCCCGGAGGCAGACTGTTGTTGGAGATAGGTCATGACCAGAAAGAGGATGTCAGCCGGATTATCAATGCCTGTGGTCATTATGAACAGGTTGTGATTACAAAAGACTACAGCGGACATCCACGTGTAGTTCATATGAAAAAAAGATAACTATTCAGGTCCAGGGTTCAGGGTTCAGGGTTGATGATTTGCAACATTTTAGCTTTTTGAAAAAATTTAAATTTGACAGCGGTTTTTGAGCCGCAGAATATCGAACAAAGAATTATGAATGTCGAAGTAAGGTAGTTTATCATTTTTACTACTATAAAAGATAGAGCGTAGCGATTCCACAATTCATCATTCGACATTCCTTGTTCGACATTCGATATTCAAATAATGCTTTTTCGAATTAGCAACATCTCAACGGAAACAGCCAAATTTTCAAAGCGCTAAATTATTACGATGATTTCGATTTTTTACAACGCTATCAAATTTATATTGCGAAGTTTATTTAAATTTGATATAAGAAAAAGTTTAAAATAATTCACACACCTTTGGACCTGTTTCCCGGTGCTTTCATTTTTTTTGAAGGTCGGAAGCGGGGTTGATAAAGGTGAAGGAAAAAACCGATTAAGAGAAAGGAAAAAACTATGGCTTATCTTACAATGAGGGAGCTTCTTGAAGCTGGGGTGCATTTTGGACATCAGACAAAGCGCTGGAATCCAAAAATGAAACCATACATCTTCGGAGCAAGGAACGGTATTTATATTATTGATCTTCAAAAAACTGTTCGCATGTTTAAAACAGCGTATGATTTTGTAACCGATATTGTCGCAGACGGCAAATCGGTTCTTTTTGTCGGCACCAAAAAGCAGGCCAGGGAATCTATTTATGAAGAGGCTAATCGATGCGAAATGTTTTATGTGCATAACAGGTGGCTTGGTGGAATGCTGACAAATTTTCATACCATTAAACAGAGTATAGATCGTCTTAATCATCTTAATGATATAATAAATGATGGATCTATAAATCTCTTTCCCAAAAAGGAGCGACTGAAACTTGAGCATGAAAGGGTAAAGTTAGACAACAATCTTGGCGGAATCCGGACCATGAATGGACCCCCAGGCGTGATCTTTGTTGTTGATTCTAAAAAGGAGGCAATTGCAGTGCGTGAGGGAAGACGTCTCAATATACCTATTATTTCTATTGTTGATACTAACTGCAATCCTGATGAAATCGATTATATTATACCTGGAAATGATGATGCCATACGGGCAATACGGCTGATTACATCCAGAATTGCCGATGCCTGTATCGAGGGTAGAAATCAAATGTTAGAAAAACAGCAGGCAGAGGCTGACAAAGAAATAGAAGAGCAACCCGAAGCAGTACCTTCTGGTGAAAAATTAGAACCAGTTCAAAGGACGGTTGTCTCAGACGGTTCAGAGGGACCGATTGTAGAGATAATAAAAAAAACAAAACCTGTAACTTCGCCAACGCCTGCAGATGATTCTGAAAGCGAAAAATTGACAAATGTTAACAATTAAGCCACTAAGGTACTAAGGCACAAAGGCACAAAGGAAGGATATGATTGAGGGATTGGGGAATTGAGGAATTGAGGAATTGAAATTAGCAGAATACCTTTAATTCCTAAATTCCTAAATTCGCAATTCCTAAATTATGAATCATGAATTTTAAGAGAATTATATTAGAATCTTGGTGCCTTAGAGCCTTTGCCCGCCCTGGTGCTATGCGACAGACTGACTGACCTGCTGTATTTATTGTTGGAAGTGAGAAATCAGCTCGTTTAAGCCAATGTGTCCGGTCTGGGCCAGGGTGGCTGAACTAATACGACAGGAGAAAAAAAATGGCAACAATCAGCGCAACAATGGTTAAACAGCTCCGTGAAAAGACAGGAGCCGGTATTATGGATTGTAAAGAAGCTCTTGCAGAGTGCGATGGCGATATAAGCAAATCCATTGATTTTTTAAGAAAAAAAGGGCTGGCAACAGCCTCAAAGAGATCCGGCAGGGTTATGAGGGAAGGGGTAATCAAATCTTATATTCATACTGGCAGCAAACTTGGCGCAATGGTTGAGATTGATTGCGAGACCGATTTTGTTGCAAAAAATGATGATTTTCTTGAGTTTGCAAAGAATATAGCAATGCATATTGCAGCTACTAATCCTGTTGGGATCAGGCCCGAAGATGTTCCTGAAGAGATAATTAACAAGGAAAAGGAAATCTATCGTGCGCAGGCCATAGAAACAGGCAAGCCCGAAAAGATTGTAGATAAGATAGCAGAGGGTAAGCTGCAGAAATTTTATAAGGACAACTGTCTTATGACCCAGGTATATGTACGGGATCCCAGTGTGACTATTGACGATCTTTTAAGCGGCTTGATTGCAAAAATCGGCGAGAATATTATAATTAAACGTTTTGTGCGGTTCCAGGTAGGGGAGTCCTGAAACTTTGGAATTAGCTCGATATAAAAGAATTTTGTTAAAACTTAGCGGCGAAGCCCTTATGGGAGATAGGGACTTTGGAATCAGCCAGGAAAGGATAAAATATATGGCTGATGAGATTCGTTCGGTATTTGATCTCGGAATCCAGATTGCCATTGTTATCGGCGGAGGCAACATATTCAGAGGGGTTAGCGCAGGTTCATTCGGCATGGATAGAACATCTGCCGATCACATGGGCATGCTTGCTACGGTGATAAACAGCATTGCGATGCAGGATGCTCTTGAGAAAAGAGGGGTTCAAACCCGCGTACAGTCGGCCATATCAATGCATGAAATAGCTGAACCATATATACTTCGCAAGGCTATACGCCATCTTGAAAAAGGGCGTGTTGTGCTTTTTGCAGCCGGCACCGGCAATCCATATTTTACGACAGACACTGCCGCTGTATTAAGGGCTCAGGAGATTCATGCTGAAATTTTATTAAAGGCTACCAGAGTTGACGGCTTTTATGATTCAGACCCTGAAATTAACGGAGACGCTGAATTCATAAAAAAAATAAGTTACATGGAAGTCCTTGAAAAACAGCTCAAAGCCATGGACACGACAGCTATTTCTCTCGCTATGGACAATAAACTCCCAATTATTGTTTTTAATCTGAAACAAAAAGGAAATTTCAGAAAGATTATATGCGGAGAGGAGGTTGGAACACGAATAAACAGTTGAAATAAAGTGCCTAAAGTGAGCTAAAGTGCCTAAAATGCCTAAAGTTGTGGTACGCCTTCGGCGTGCTATAGATTTTCAGGGCTTGGTTATAGGTTCAGGTAGAAACAAAGTGAGCAAAGTTGTATGGTGAAAGAAAATTAAAATTGGTAGTGCCGAAGGCGCATTCCTTAACTTTAGGCACTTTAATATACTTTAGGCATTTTAGGCACTTTAAACTTTGTGATTAGGTGAAAGAAATGATTGAAACAATATATCAGGAAGCAAAAGATTTAATGGGCAAGTCGATATCAGCCCTGAAAAATGAAATAAAAAGGGTCAGGACGGGGCGTGCCTCCCAGTCGCTGCTTGACGGCATACGGGCTAATTACTACGGCACTCCGACCCCGATTAGCCAGATGGCGTCTATTTCAGTCCCTGAAAGCCGTCTTATTACAATACAGCCGTGGGATGTTTCTGTAATCAAGGAGATTGAAAAGGGGATATTGAAATCGGATCTTGGCCTAACGCCTTCAAATGACGGTAAGATAATAAGAATATCAATTCCATCGCTTACAGGGGAGAGAAGAAAAGAGCTTGTAAAGATCGTGCATAAAATGTGCGAAGATTATAAGATTGCGTTGCGTAACATAAGGCGTGATTCAAACGATTTGTTAAAAGGTTTAAAAAAGGATGGCGAGATTGCGGAAGATGATGCTTTCAGGGCTCAGGATCAGGTCCAGAAAATAACAGATGAGTATATCAAGCAAATCGACAACATCTATAACGAAAAAGAGAAAGAGATCCTTGAATTTTAGTGAGGCTCACCCAATTTATACAGATCGTGATACCGCAAATTATCCCTTTCATGTGGCCATCATTATGGATGGCAATGGCAGATGGGCGAAACAGCGCTTTTTAAACCGGATAAAAGGTCATGAAAAAGGGGCTGAAACTGTTCGAACAATTGTTGAATACTGCCGTAAAATCGGGATTTCCATCCTGACCCTGTATGCTTTTTCCACAGAAAACTGGCAGCGACCAAAAGTGGAAGTTGCTGCCCTTATGACCCTCCTTGCAAATTTTCTTAAATCAGAGCAAAAAAAATTATTGGATAATAATATCCGGCTCAATGCAATAGGGCAGATAGAGCGTTTGTCGAAAAGCGTTCGTAATGCGCTGCATAAAACCATGACTTTAACTGAAAAAAATAACGGCATGCTTCTAAACCTTGCACTTAGTTATGGGGCCAGAGCAGAGATAGTCAGGATGGTAAAAGATATTGCAATAAAGGTCAGAGAGGGCATAATCGACCCTGATTCAATAACAGATGACGTTATATCCGATTCCCTTTATACAAAAGGGATGCCGGATCCTGATCTGTTGATAAGAACCGGCGGCGAGATGCGCATAAGCAATTTTCTCCTGTGGCAAATTGCTTATACTGAAATTTATGTTACAGATACATTCTGGCCGGATTTTAGTAAAGATGAGTTGATAAAAATTTTGGAAAATTACCGGCACCGAAAACGCAGATTCGGCAGGACGAATAATTGAGGGATTGAGGGGGATAATTGAGGAATTGAGGAATTGAGGGATTGAGGAATTAAAATCAGTAAAATACCTTTAATTCCTGAATTCCCCAATTCCTGAATTCGCAATTAAGCGAAGCGAATCAAAATATGCATTTGAAACGTTGGATTACAGTTAGCGTGACTCTCCCACTTGTTGTGTTGCTGATTTACAAAGGGGGATCAATTTTATTTGCCATATTTATCTGTATGGTATGCATTCTGGCGCTGGTGGAATATTTTCGCATTGCGTTGCTACAAGCTCAAAGCTCAAAGCTCAAAGCTCAAAGCAAGGAGCTGAAAACTGAAAATCGTTCAGCTTTCAGCTTTCAGCTTTCAGCTTTTATCATAGGCCCGATGATTATCTGGGCTGCTTACAGAAATTCGTTTGATATTATTTTAGGCCTTATTATTTTAAACCTTATTCTTTCCGGACTGATTTCTCTGCGCTACTTCAAGACAAATCCTTCGGTTGCAGAGCTAATTGCAAAGCAGGTCCTGGGCATTATATACATCCCATTATTTCTTTCCTGCATGGTGTTAATACGAAATGATGCCAATGGCATAGCTTGGATTTTTTTCCTACTGACCCTTGTTTTTGCCGGTGATACAGGCGCATTCTATGTGGGCCGCATTTTTGGGCAACATAAACTTTGTCCTGCCGTTAGCCCGGGAAAAACTATTGAAGGCGCTATTGGGGGGCTGGTGGCAACCTTGGGGGCAGGTCTTATCTTTATAAATTGTTTTTTAAAATCGTTGCCATTGGGGCCAGGCATCCTGTTTTTTCTTTCCATAGGAGTTGTCGGACAGGTTGGCGATCTGTTTGAATCTGAGCTTAAGCGATATGCTGATGTGAAAGATTCAGGCTCAATCCTGCCTGGTCACGGCGGCATCCTGGATCGGATTGATGCGCTTTTGTTTGCAGCTCCTGTGGCATATTTTTTTAAGGGATATATATTTTGAAACAGCTTTCCATACTTGGATCTACCGGATCAATTGGTTGCAAGGCTCTTGCAATTATAGAAATGTTTCCCGAGCAATTCGGTGTTAAAGCCCTTGCAGCCGGAACCAATGTTGAACTGTTGGCCGGCCAGATCAAGAGATTTTCCCCTGAGCTTGTCGTTGTTATTGATGCAGACAGGGCGCTTGAACTGAAAAGAATACTTCCTTCAAAGGCCGGCGTTGAAATAATGTATGGGGAAGATGGATACAGGGCCGCAGCTACACATGGATCTGTTGAAATGGTTGTGTCTGCAATAGTGGGCGCAGCAGCTCTTGCGCCGACTCTATCAGCAATAGAGGCAGGCAAGGACATTGCGCTGGCCAACAAAGAATCCATTGTAATGGCAGGCGAAATTGTTACAAAAAGAGCTGATGAAAAAGGGATAAAAATACTTCCAATCGACAGCGAGCACAGCGCTATCTTTCAATGTATTGTCGGCCAGCGAAAGGAGGACCTTGACGGTATTTTACTTACAGGCTCCGGAGGGCCGTTTTTGAACCGGCCGGCAACTGAATTTGTAAGCATAACGCCGGAAGATGCTCTTGCACATCCAACTTGGCAGATGGGCAAAAAGATCAGCGTTGATTCGGCTACACTTATGAACAAGGGGCTTGAGGTAATAGAGGCCAAATTTCTTTTCAAGGTTTCTCTAAATATGATAGAAATTGTGATTCATCCGCAAAGCGTGATTCACTCAATGGTTTCTTTCAGGGATGGATCAATAATTGCTCAGCTTGGTATACCGGATATGAAGACCGCCATATCATATGCCATATCATATCCAGAGCGTCTTCCTCTGAGGCAGCCGATGCCCGACTTTGTAAATATGGATCCTCTGACATTTAAAAAGCCTGATTTAAACAAGTTTCCCTGTCTCTCTCTCGCTTACACGGCAGGCAAGGCAGGCGGAACCCTGCCAGCGGTTTTAAATGCATCAAATGAGATAGCTGTGCAGGCTTTTTTAAACAGGCGCATTCCATTTGTCAAAATACCCGAGGTTATCAGCAAGATAATGGAGATTCACTCTGTTGTCGCAAATCCGGAGCTGCCTGATATTATCGAAGCTGACAAATGGGCCAGGGAATACGCAGAAAAGGAGATAATCGGCCGTTAAGGGCTTATAATCATGTTTACTACCATATTTTCATTTGTCGTAGTTTTGGGAATACTTATTTTTTTTCATGAACTCGGCCATTTCCTTGTCGCAAGGCTTTGTGGAGTTGGGGTGGAAAAGTTTTCATTGGGGTTTGGCCCTAAGCTGTTCGGAAAAAAGATAGGCAGAACCGATTACATTGTTTCTGCAATGCCGCTTGGCGGATATGTTAAGATGGTGGGGGAAAACCCCGGCGCTGATATTAATCCTGTTGACATCCCTGTTTCATTTACACATAAGCATGTTTTTAAACGGATTTTAATCGTTGCAGCAGGTCCTTTTTTTAATTTTCTTCTTGCTGTAATAATATTTTTTGGAATTTTTCAGATTTATGGCTCCTTTATATTAAAGCCTGTTATCGGGGATGTTACTGAAGGCTCGCCCGCTCATCAGGCAGGGTTGCAGAAGGATGATCAGGTATTAGAGATTAATGGGCTTGCTATCAAAAGCTGGGAGGAGATGGCCGGAATTATTACCGGCAGCAAGGGTAAAAGTCTTGCCTTAACAGTTGGTCGGGGAGAATCGACCTTTGCTGCAAAAGTTATCCCAAAGCAAATTTCGGCAAAAAATATATTCGGCGAGGAAATTAAGCGATATGTAATCGGGATTAAATCTTCTGGCGACACATTTGTAAGGGATTTGAATCCGTTTCAGGCTCTTTCAGAGAGTATTATCCAAACCTGGAAAATTTCAAAATTAGTTGTAATCAGTATTGTTAAAATCTTGCAGGGAACTATCTCTGCAAAAAACATAGGCGGTCCCATAATGATTGCCGAGATGGCAGGGCAGCAGGCCAGGGAAGGAGCAGTCAACTTTATTTTTTTTATCGCTCTCCTTAGCGTCAATCTTGGCGTTTTAAACATACTTCCCATACCGGTTTTAGATGGCGGTCATCTGATTTTCTTTTTTATCGAAGCTGCAACAGGACATCCGGTCAGTATAAAAGTTCGTGAAATCGCTCAGCAGGCAGGGATCTTAATATTAATATTGTTGACGATCTTCGTGTTTTATAACGATATTGCACGCATATTTTTTAGTTAAAGGCCGCCACGTAGGGTGGCCTTACCGGGATGTAACATCCAAATGGAAAATACCATATCGCGCTGGGGTTCATACCCTTGATTAACGGTAGGGCCGCCCTACGTGGCGGCCTTTTAATTACGTGGCGGCCTTTTAATTATCACAAAAGCACGAAAGTTTGAAATCTATTATTATGCCGTATCGACTCGAAATAGCGCTTAACCCGGATTTTTTTGATGCTGAAGGGGAAGGGATCCGCCAGAAGGCTTTCCATTATTTTGGCCTTAAACTTTCACAGGTACGCGCCATTAACATACTCACCATTGATGCCGACCTGACTGCCGACCAGTTAAAAACCATTCAAACGGAAATCTTCGCAAACCCTGTAACACAGATATCCTCTTTTGATCCTATTCCGGTTGAGTTTGACTGGATTATCTGGGTCGGCTTCAGGCCGGGTGTCAGGGACAATCCAGGCAGCACTGCTGGTGAGGCAATAGAAGATATTCTGAGAATAAAGTTTAAACCTGGTGAAGCGATCTATACTTCAAAACGGTATTGCCTGAAAGGAAAGGGTCTGACACCCGAAGATGCAGATAAAATTGCCGGTGAACTGTTAGCCAATGACACAATACAGAGATGGAAAATCTTTTCACAAGGGAATTGGGACCCTGAAGAAGGGATTGGTTTTATTATCCCCAAGGTTATGCTCGATCATGTCCCGTGTGTTACGTCGATTTCGATAGATAGCGACGAAACCCTCAAAAGGATAAGTGACAAGCGGAACCTGGCTTTGAATCCAAACGACATTCCAACTATCAGAGCCTATTTTCTCGACAGCAAGATTCAGGCAGAGCGAGCGCTAATCGGTCTTGCAGAGCCTACAGATATTGAGCTTGAATATATTTCCCAGGCAAGAAGCGATCATTGCAACCATAATACCTTCCAGGGGTTGTTCCATTATCATGACCTTTCAACAGGCCGGACAGAGGTTGTGGACAATATTTTTGAGACCTGTATCAAGGAGCCGACACTCTCGTTAAAGGAGAAAAAGCCGTGGGTTGTGTCTGTATTATGGGATAATGCCGGCGCTGGACGCTTTGATGACGACCACTATTATGTTATTACAGGTGAGACCCACAATTCTCCATCCAACATGGAGGCTTACGGCGGGGCAATAACCGGCATTGTGGGTGTGTATCGCGATCCTATGGGCACAGGCAAAGGCGCAAAGCTGATTATGGGGGGCTATGGTTATTGTGTAGGGCAAAGGGATTATAATGGCGATCTTACCCCGCATCTTCATCCAAGACGCCTTCTCGACGGGGTTATAGAAGGTGTGCGGGACGGTGGCAACAAGAGCGGGATTCCCACAACCTTTGGCCAGGTTCTTTTTCATCCCGGGTATATGGGAAAGGCTCTTGTTTTTGTGACGGCTGTCGGCATTATGCCTGCCATTGTTGATGGAGAGCCGTCGGAACAAAAAAGGACATCGCCGGGGGATCTTGTTATCATGTGCGGCGGAAGGGTCGGCAAAGACGGGATTCATGGCGTGACCGCGGCATCTGAGGTTTTTTCTGAAACCACACCTGCCGGTCATGTACAGATAGGTGACCCATATACCCAGAAAAAGATGCAAGATTTTATATTAGAGGTGCGCGATAAGGGTTTTATAAAATTTATTACAGATAACGGGGGCGGAGGGCTTTCATCCTCTGTCGGAGAATCTGCTCGATTTTCAAACGGATGCGAGATTGAGCTTGAAAAGGTTCCTTTAAAATACAAAGGGCTTGATCAATGGGAAATATGGATTTCAGAATCCCAGGAGCGTATGACTGTGGCCATAAGGCCGGAGGATCTGGACCGTTTTCTTGCACTTTCAAAAAAGCATGCTGTCGAAAGTACAGTTATCGGCAAATATACAAATTCAGGGAAACTTCATATCACCTATAACGGGAAGACCTGCGCGTATGTAAATCTTGATTTGTTGAGTTCAGGTTTTCCCCAGTGGGAATTTGATGCGCAGTGGCAGCAGCCCGAAAAACGGGGTCTTTGTGAACCGGTTATCAGGGAGCCAAATAAGTATAAAGCTTTATTGACAGACATTTTGTCCCGTCCCAACATATGTTCCAGGGAATGGATAGTCAGGCAGTATGACCATGAAGTGCAGGGAACAAGCGTTATTAAACCTCTTGTAGGCGCTGGCCGCGATGTTAACAGTGATGCTTCCGTTATAAGGCCTGTGCTTGAGTCCGAGAAGGGGCTTGCTTTTGCCCAGGCGCTGTTGCCCGCATATTCGGCAATAGATGCTTATCACATGACAACCTGCACTATTGATGAGGCTGTTCGCAGGCTAATTGCTGTCGGGGCTGATTTTGAACAGATTGGCGGTGTGGATAATTTCTGCTGGCCGAACATTCAATACCATCCTGAAGATAATCCTGACGGAAAATTCAAGGCAGCGCAACTTGTGCGCTCATGCCGTGCGCTTCGGGATATCTGCCTGGAATACGGAATACCGCTCCTTTCAGGGAAAGACAGCATGTATGTTGATGGGTATCTTACAGGCCGGTATGGTGAAACCCACAAGGTATCTGCTCTTGAAACCCTCCAGTTTTCAACCATATCTGTTATCAACGATATAAACAAATGCATCACAATGGATGCCAAAATCCCTGGCGACCTGGTTTATGTACTTGGAGAAACAGGAAACGAGCTTGGAGGCTCCGAATACTACGAGCATTATGGATATGTCGGCCTGAATGTTCCAAAAGTGCATTCCAGGCGGTTTGCCCAGCTTTACAGAGCGCTCGGAAGCGCTATTGAAAAAGAGGTTGTCGCATCTGCCCATGGAATATATCGCGGCGGTCTTGGTGTGCACCTGACAATGGTTGCCATAGGCGGTGATCTGGGCATGAAAGTCGATCTTGCTCTTGTGCCTGCCTGCGTGCAGCGCACAGGCAGGCCTGCCATCAGTGTTGATCGCATTGACACAATTTTATTTTCAGAATCCGCGGGTCGCTTTATAGTGACGATAGATCCTGAAAACAAAAAGATGTTTGAAGATATTTTTAAAGGGCTTCCCTGTTCCTGCATAGGTGTTATAACGGATAAATCCGGTGATTTAATTATCAGAGATTCTAAAAACAGGGGGCAAAGTAAAACCATTATTTCCATTCCCATTCAAGACTTGAAAGCTGCTTGGAAAAAACCGTTTGGAGAGTTGATATGAACATGGTAAACGCCCTTGTCCTGACCGGATACGGCCTGAACTGTGATAATGAGACAGCTTATGCCCTTGAACTGGCCGGCGCTTCAGCAAGGAGGGTGCATATCAACTCGCTTATTGACGGTTCTGTGAGTCTTGATGATTTTCAGATAATGGTCTTTGTGGGAGGATTCAGTTGGGGAGACGATCACGGCGCCGGCGTGATCCAGGCTGTCCGCCTGAAGACAAATCTTGGAGATAAGATGCTTGAATTTGTTGACAAAGGGAATCTTGTGCTTGGGATATGCAATGGATTCCAGACCCTTGTCAACCTGGGGCTTTTGCCTGGTTTCGCAGGCGATTACAAAACACGATCCATTGCCCTTACATTTAATGATTGTGGAAATTTCAGGGATGATTGGGTAAGCTTAAAAGTTAATCCTTCATCTCCCTGTGTATTTACAAAAGGATTTGATACACTGGAGCTTCCCATAAGGCATGGAGAGAGGTCAGAGGTCAGAGGTCAGAGGTCAGAGGTCAGATTTGACAAGATTGAGCTTCCCATAAGGCATGGTGAGGGAAAATTTTATTCGGATAAGGACATAATCCAGCGCCTAACAAAAAACAACCAGGTCGTTATCCAGTATGCCCTGCCGGACGGAAATCCCGCAGAGGGCAAATTTCCATTTAATCCAAACGGGTCAATAAATGATATCGCCGGTATATGCGATCCCACCGGCCGGATTTTCGGCCTTATGCCTCATCCCGAAGCTTTTAACCACCGGACAAATCATCCGGACTGGACGCGCGATAAGGAAACGATAAAGCGCCGCGGAGGTACGATAGGCCACGGCGTTACAGCCGGTATACGCATGTTCCAAAACGGTGTAGATTTTATTTGCAACAGATAGTTGATTTTCATCCAGAAACGGTTATTTCCACAGGTCTTTTCTATATTTAGCCACCCTGCTTAAATAGTCCTCTGGAATTTAACAGGGTATGCAGACTCATCCCACAGTATGATTGTTCTAACCTGCGTGGCAGGCACATAGCAACAACCACTCGACCACTCGACTACTCGACAAGGCTTGAAGCAGTAGATGGCGCAGAATTTGCGTAAATCAACTTTAAACCCCATTCTTCAGAGGCTCTATGCGGCTTTTTAATAAACAATCCGGATTCACACTGATTGAATTAATCGTTATTATTGCTATCATGGCGGTTTTTGCGGGCATTGCCGTTCCAAATTTCCTGTCTTATATGCCAAAATACCGGTTAAATGGAGCGGCCAGACAGGTAATGGGAGATTTGATGGCAGCGAGGATGAAAGCAGTTAGCCAGAACTGCGATGTTGCAGTGACGTTTGCAAGCGGCAATCCCGAGTATGAGATATGGACTGACAGCGATAACGATGATATTGAAGATTCTGGTGAAGTAATAACCAAAAATATTCAGTCGAATTACCATGATGTAACCATTGACACTGATAGAAATATTAAATTTTCCCCCAGGGGAACAGCAAGCTCATATGGTATCATAGCTCTATCTTTACCTAATTCAGCAGGCTCAAAGGATGTGAAGGTTCATATTACTGGCCGTGTTAAGATAGAATAAATCTTTCAAAAGGAAAAACCCCTTTAATGCGCAGATTACGCAACAATAATAGTGGCTTTACCCTGATGGAAGTTCTGGTTGCCATGCTTATTCTGTCAGTAGGACTGCTTGGAACGGCAGCTCTGATAACAGGGATAATTAACAGCAATAAACTAAGCAACAGGATTAGCGCTGCCACGGTTCTGGCGCAGGATAAGATGGAAGAGATCAGAGGGGTTGGATACGATGATGCAGAAGACGAGGACGGGGCAGAAGACTATAATATCATTCCAAATTATCCTTTATATAAAAGAATCACAGACGTAGTTGCCGGTGATCCAGCAGCAGGCATGAAGAAGATAACCGTTACCGTATATTGGGATTCTGATAACCATTCGGTTGTTTTACAGACGATCATTGCGCAGTAAAGTTATTGTATTATTAGTCTAAAAATAAAGAAAGCGTTTTTTCTCGTTTCCATGCTCCAGCGTGGGAATGCATATCATATGGGTTCCCACGCTGGAGCATGGGAACCAGGCAAGAACCAACCTCTAAAAAGTGTAAACCGGAAAATTAAGGATGGCGTATTATTCACCTAAAAATAAAGAAAGCGGTTTTACCCTGGTGGAACTGCTGATTGCCATGACAATAGGCCTGATTATCCTGGCGGCATTGTCGAGCACTTTCCTTATGCAGCGCAAAATCTATGACGTTCAGGAACAGATTGTCGAGATGGTGCAGACAGCAAGAGCTGCTATGGATATGATGACCAGAGAAATCAGGATGGCCGGGTATGATCCTTCTGGCACGATGAGTTCTGATCCACTAGACATACCAAACGCAAAATTTGTTGGTATTCCATATGATGCTGATGAGCTTAAGATATATGCAGATCTGAATGGCGATGCAAATACTGATGTGGCGGAATATGACACACATGAATATATAAAATATACTATGGACTCGGACTACCCTTTTGAGATCAGGAGAGACACGGGCGGTGGTAGACAAGAATTTGCCTTAAACATTCAATCATTTACTTTTGATTACCTTGACAGTAGCGGCAACGCCACGACCACAACCGCTGATATCCGACAAATAAGAATTACAATAACCGCCAGAACATCCAAAGCAGATGCTGATTATTCAGCAAATAACGGTTACAGGACACATACTTTAACCTCTTTAATAACGCCAAGGAATCTTGGTTTATAGCTATTATGTTGGGTTTTGCCCTTTTTGTTTTTGAGGAAAGCAGGCGCGCCATATCTTGTAGGTTGGGTTGAGGTACGAAACCCAACATCATTAGGACGGGCTCAACCCAACCTGCGAAATTCGGGCAATTGCGAAGCAGAGCTAAGTTTAAAAAAGGGTTTTAAATGTCAAATATACGCTTAATACATAAAAATGAAAAAGGATTTGTTCTTCCTCTTGGGCTTATGTTCCTGGCTATTATAGCGATTTTGGGAACCACTGCGGTTATAGTAACAACAACAGACCTTAAAATCGGCAGCAATTACAGGGCCAGTGAACAGGCATTTTATGCGGCGGAAGCTGGAATCGAAGAGGCAAGGGCGCGACTTAGGAGATCATCCACGGCTTATGCGGGAGACTCTGCTTCATCTCCTGACCCGTTGTGGTCTGTCTACTTGTCATCAGGCTCGTGGACGCCATCATCCGACGATCCGGATTTTAACAGTAGCTATACAAACACCGTGGTAAGCAGCCTTCAATCGGATATCTCCTATGCCGTCAAAATCAGGCACAAGAGAGAGCATGATGCTGAACAGGCCGGGCATACAACCTCGTCACCACACTACTATGATGGTGACGGAAATACAGGAACCAATTCTGATTCTGCACCAGGAAATATTGTTTATTACGGTTATGGAGACCCCTCTCAGCCCACAACTGCGGTCCAGTTTACAACATCGGGGACAACGGAATATGAACCGGTTGAGATCGTAACAGCTTATGGACAAAGCAGCAACAGCCTTAAAACAGTAGAGATCGAGGTGAGAAAAAACCCTGGGCCCTTGGTAAATTCCGCCCTGTATGCAAAGGGTAATGTTACGGGAAACGGCAGTGCTCTGAGTGTTGACGGAAACGATAACTGCGGCGCAGCTCCTGCCAAGCCACCTGTTTATACACTGGCTCCCTCTATAACAAACACAAGTGGCAGCCCAATATTCTTGGGAAATCCTGCGACACCTCAACAGGGAACAGACAGCGTTGACATTGCAGGCTACGTCAACGACTTAAAGGCTTCAGCCATCAAGATAGATGTGGACTCGAGTGGGACAAACTACGGAGATGCCAGCAATTTTGTTACCTGCCATTCTGACACTTCAAATCCTTATAACGTCAACGGCCTGAAGCTGTCGAATGCGACCGGCTACGGAATTCTTCTGGTAGAAGGTGATTTAACGCTGGGTGGAGGATTTAGCTGGAACGGGCTTATTCTCGTTACAGGCACACTGGTCTTTAATGGAGGTGGCGCGGGAATAAATATTAAGGGTGCTGTGCTGGCAAACCAGACCGTTGATATTAACGGTGGCATAGACATAAAATATGACAGTTGCATGGTGGACAATGCTTTAAATAACCAGTCTTTGGATATCATTAGCTGGAAGGAGTCCTATTGACCCCTCGACTTAATGACAGTTTCCACTTCATCAGCCATGGCGACTATTTTAAAGATCTGATTTACATACACATGGCCTAAGCGGCTTTTGTGTACCTTATCCCTGAAACCGGTTAACTCTTTCGAGAAGTCATAAAGTTCCTCAGTTGTCATACTTTCGATATTTTCGAATCTTTTCTTAAGCACATTAAATTCTTTTATAAACAGATCGTCTTTCTTTACTGCAGCTCCGGCAGCCGGCGTTTTTTCAGTCTTTGCGTCAGCCTCTGGCTTAGCCTTAATGGGAGCTGTTTCAGGCTTTTTTTCAGGAGAAGTTGCCTTTTCTTCGTAAGCCAGATCTGTTTTTTCTATCTTTCTGATTAAGTCTTTATTAATCCCCACGACCCCGCCGCGATAGTAGAACTTTATCTGCCGCTCTTCCTTCCAATAGTGGTTAGTTATAAATGTAGAGCCGTTTTTTAATTCAATAAGATAAGAGGAAAGGCAGACAGAGGGATATATGAAAAAGGCGATGAATACAATTATTAGAATAAACTTTTTCATAAGATTTTTTGTAACTCAGGTTCACAGTTCACAGTTTACAGTTCAAGCTGGTGATGGTGCATAGAATGCACCCTACATTGCTACAATCTTACAGGTCTCATTTTTTTGGCAAAGGGCTGCAAATTTTAGCGCCGGGAGTAATGCTTTTGTCCGCCCTTGTAATGAGAACTGTGGATGCAGTCTGTTCGGTGCGCAGGACAAACAATGTTCCGAAATCTACAATCGAAAGAAGGGTATATTTTTTGCTTTTGGGATCGAGTCGCTTTTTTTCCTGGTAATATATACTGCAGTATTGTCCCGGCGTTACGCCGTCTTGGTTGCCCATGTCAATAAAGGCTATTGTGCTGTCTCCGATGATGGTTGACTTTTCTTCCGACCCTATGATTGATCCTTCAAGCCCTTTTTTGCTTTTGGTTATGAATATTTTTGACGATTGCTGTTTATATGGCATAAGAAAATCATTAATCGCAATACTTCGAAAAGATTTAAGAACTTTTGCTACAGCAAAATCAGGCTTCTTTTCTGTAATTTCGAGCACGCCTGTTATATAATGCTGGATTCCAATAAAAGCCTTTGTTTTTTTGTCTATTACAGGCTTTTCTAACGTTCTATATATTGTATATTTATTACCACAAATAAGTGACGCGTTATTGTCTGATCTTACATACACCATATCATCCTGACTGATCATAATTTTATCCTCATATGACTTTAATATGTAGCCGGAGGAGGTGACAGGTTCCTTTTTTATAAAACCAATGCTGTCAATTGCCTTATAAAGAAGATATGGAGGTTCTTTTTGCGG
>CBDAFK010000151.1:0-3468 GCA_965195235.1 uncultured Desulfobacterales bacterium
TTTTCAAGCCGGCCAAAAAGAATCTGTTCGGAAAGTATATCCTTTACTTCTGTCTGCAACAATCTGGAAAGAGGCCTTGCTCCATATTGCGGGTCATATCCTTTTTTTGCCAGCCATGTCCGGGCACTGGAAGAGATGGTGAGAAAAACTTTTTTGGCGGCAAGCTGCCCGTTGATCTCGGCCATGAACTTATCAACAACCTTTTCCATAATCTCAGGCGTTAATGAATTAAAATGAATTATCCCGTCAAGACGATTTCTAAATTCCGGGTTGAAAAATCTTTCAACCGCCTTTTTTCCTTTAGATACATCATCAAACTCCGATTCGCCAAAGCCGATTGTCTGAACGCTCATCTCCCTGGTCCCGACATTTGAAGTCATAATAATAATTACTTTTCTGAAATCGGCCTTCTTCCCGCTATTATCTGTCAGGGTTGCATGGTCCAGAACCTGTAGCAAAATATTATACATGTCCTGATGAGCTTTCTCAATTTCATCAAGAAGTAAAACGCTGTATGGATGTTTCCTTATGCCGTCTGTTAAAAGTCCTCCCTGTTCAAACCCTATATAGCCGGGAGGAGCACCTATAAGGCGGGCTACAGCATGCTTTTCCATATATTCACTCATATCAAAACGTATAAACCGGACACCGAGAACCCTCGCAACCTGTCTCGCCACTTCTGTTTTCCCAACGCCGGTGGGGCCTGTAAACAAAAATGATCCAATAGGATTATCAGGGACACCAAGGCCAGCGCGAGAACGTTTTATTGAAGTAGCAAGGAATTTAATGGCAGCATCCTGGCCAAAAACAACCTGTTTCAGCCTGCCTTCAAAATTCTCTAATTTTGCCTTATCAGATGTTGACACACTCATGGCCGGCACTCTGGCCATTTTGGCAACGATTTTTTCAATGTCAGACGGATTGATTCTCTTTCGTCTAAAATGGCCGGAAAGTCTGACAAACGCACCGGCCTCGTCTATCACATCTATGGCCTTATCCGGCAGATAACGGTCATTAATATATTGGGCGGACAGCTCGGCAGCGGCCTTAAGCGCCTGGTCAGTATAGACAATACCGTGATGCTTTTCATAAACCGATCTAAGACCCTTTAAAATTTTAAAAGATTCTGAAACAGAAGGCTCTGCGATTTCAATTTTCTCAAAACGTCTGGATAAAGCGCGGTCCTTTTCAAAGTGATTCTTGAACTCCTCATAGGTTGTAGAACCGATGCAACGCAACTCACCTGTTGCAAGGACCGGCTTTAAAATATTTGATGCATCCATTGAGCCGCTGCTTGTGGCCCCGGCCCCGACAATTGTGTGAATCTCATCAATAAATAAAATCGCATCCTTTTTCTTTCTCAGCGCCGCAAGAACCCCCTTTAAACGCAGCTCAAAATCGCCGCGGAATCTCGTGCCGGCCAGCAGTCCCCCAAGATCGAGTGAAAATATACTGACATCTTTGAGCAGGTCTGGGACAGAACCCTCATAAAGCTTTATAGCCAGCCCCTCGACCATTGCGGTTTTTCCAACCCCCGGCTCTCCTACATACACAGGATTGTTCTTCCGCCTTCTACAGAGAACCTGAACGGTGCGCTCCAGTTCAAGTTCACGGCCAATAAGCGGATCAAGCCTTCCCATGGAAGCTCTTTTAACAAGATCTATTGTAAAAACCTCAAGAGGGTCTATTTTTTTCTTTTTTCTTTGTCTGTCTGTTTTAACAAATCCGCCCGCCCCATCCTGGAAATAACTATCTGAAGCTTCATGGGAAATATAATGTAAAACATCAAGCCGGGTAACACCCTCCTTTGCCAGAAAATATGCGGCATAGGAATCCTTTTCCTGAAACATGGAAGCCAGTATATCCCCTACAGTAACCTCCTGCTTCTCAGCCGAACGCACATGACCAACCGCCCTTTTAATCATTCTCTGAAAACCGATTGTCTGCTGAAGCACATACCCGGTCTCTTCCGAAACACTCTCCATCTCGCTGCTTAAAAAATCCTCTACGACTTTGCGTAAATTTTCTACATTACCGCCGCAGCTCTCGATAATTTCTATGCCGGCGCTATCATTTAAGACAGCAAAAAGCACATGCTCTAAACAGAGATACTCATGGCGTCTTTTTTTTGCTTCTCTCGCCGCAAAGCCCAGAGTTGCGCTCAATTCTTTACTTATCATAGCTTAGCCTCTCTCCGAAACCTTTGCAAAAGTCCAACTTTCGTAACCATAGTCAACCCAATCAACACGCAAGGCTGAAGCCTTGCCCTACAGCCCCTACTCCCTACTGTCTACTCCCTACTGCTTACTGACATCCGTCCTCCGGCTTCTGAACCCGCAACCCGCCACTACTCCCTACTGTCCTCCGACCTCCGTCGTTTCATCTTTTCCCATTCAACATTCGATGTTCGAGGTTCGATATTCATTTTTTTTCTGTTCCTCCGACCTCTGACTTCCGACTTCTGACTTCTGACTTCTGACCTCTGACATACTCCCTACTCCTTACCCCTTTTCAAAGGTCCTTTTCCATGGTGCATTTAAGTGGAAATCCGTTTCCGCTGGCCAGTGTCTCAACTGCGCCAACCTTTGTTTCAGCAACCTCATATGTATAAACGCCGCAAAGACCTATCCCTTCATTGTGGACTTTCAGCATAATGAGTGTTGCCTGTTCCATTGATTTATTAAATACAAATTCAAGGATATCCACAACAAACTCCATACTGGTATAGTCGTCATTATGAAGCAATACCCTGTACATGGATGGCTCCTTAACCTCATCCATGGTCTCTGAAAGTACACTATCGTCTATTTCAGGACTATAATTACCCATACCTAATCCCTGAACCTTTGGTCCCATATTTTGTAAACGTTCACAGGTTGCATTTGTGCCATAAGGAGTTGTTTTGAAAGATGAACGTCCAACATCGAACATCGAACGTCCAACATCGAATAAAAAACAAACATCCAATACAGAACATTCAATCACGCCAAGGCGTGATTTCTTTTCAGCCGTTTTGATACTCGTAACGAAAATCTTAATTAATTCTTCTTTTTCCTCTTTTCCCATTCAAAATTCGATGTTCGATGTTCATTTTTTTTTTGCATTCTGTCCTGGGCAAAAACAACTTACGCTCACGCCCCTTTTTGTTCAAGCGAAGCGGTCTTTCAAACTCCGCCCCTTCGCTTTTTCAACAAAATATATATCGCCCCTGTTCCACCATCGTAGGGCATGGCTGTCGAAAAGGCCAAAACGAATCTTTTTACAGGTCCACGGTTTAACCAGATGGGCAGTCGCTCTTTTAATACCGGAATATTGTCTTGAGAATTCAGACCCCTCCCGTGTACCACAAGCACACATCTCAATCCAAGGCGGTGACTTTGAAGCAAAAAATCCCGCATCATGATTTCCGCCTCCTGCTTTGTCAGGCCATGGAGATCCACATAATCCTGCACAGGAAACTGTCCTTTT
>CBDAFK010000152.1:0-5899 GCA_965195235.1 uncultured Desulfobacterales bacterium
AAGGAGTGGGTGAAAGAATACCGGAAGTTTGTTGCCATTGAGAATGATGAGAAAATAGCCGGTGTATTTGAACATAAGAAATGGCCGTCGGTCTTGGGGCCGGAAAGATTTATCGACTGGGTTAATGGTAAGTACTATGCCATAAAATCTGATCAAGAGGTTCCACAGGCTCAAGACCTTGCCCCTGAAGCTGATTCAATAATAAACGCAGTGTGTAAGTTTTATAATGTTAGCAGGGATGAGCTGCATAGATCAAGAAGAGGGCGGTTTAATGAACCAAGGAACGTAGCCATATTCCTAAACCGAAAACTGAGACGCGACAGCCTAAAGGAGATAGGCCGCAAGTTTCAGATGGAAAAGTATAGCTCTATAAGCAGCATCATCGAAAGAATGAAGAAACAGATACTGACGGATCAAAACCTCAAGAAACGTGCGGATAGGGTGGCTAACATGGTTAACAAGAGTCAAGAGCAGACTTGACCCCATTTTTTGACCCCATTTTCCTTATAGAATAGCCAGTGATTACGATGCTAAAGAGATTGACCATCAAAACCTTGGGCAATTACTCAGGATTATTGAAGAAGTAATAAATATTGTCGACGAAAAAGGAGGGGTATAGGAAATGCCGGAAACCATGCGGGTTGAAAAGACACTGGCAGAAGCTACCACAAAATTTGTGGATGTCCTTCATCATATCTATTCAGGAATAAAGATAAGCCCGATTGCTAATTATGAGGATGAAGATTTTACATTTGAAATAACTATTCCAAATAATCTTTCAATTGACGAAGTTCTGGAAACTTGCCACAAAGAGTGCATTAAGGTAGAAGACGAATACGATTTATTTATCCTTCCAAAAGTTGTTTATGAATAATAGCAAATGAGCTGAATCAAGCGAGGGGACTTGCGTGTACAGCGGGCCCATGAAATTATGCGCTTCTTGTTTTATTTCTGGTCTTTTGCGGAGATCGCAGACATAAAAGCTTTGACACCAATTCCTCGTTACTTGTAATAAGAAACAGATTTTCGGTCAGGCATTTTCAAAGGGCTATTGAGGCGGAATCAGATAGGAACAAATTAAAAGATGAACGTCCAACACGTGTCTTGGCATAGCATTTGCGAAGCCAGATCGAATGTTGAATAATGATGTCGCTCGCGCAGCGCAGGCGCTTGCGCCGCGTGTCGTTATTTAAACCCGCCTGCCAATGCCTGTTACAGTACACTGCCTGTATGTCGGTATGCATGGCAATGGCGGGCAGGTTATTTTAAAATCGAATAAAGAAAGCATAATTTCCTATACAATTAAAAAATAAACGGAAAGAAACTATTATGATGACATTGAGACAATTTTCTGCGGAGCCATCCACAATTCCCACCATTACCAGTTGGTATCTGGCTGATTTGAGTAAAGCGCAGGGTAAACAGGAATTGTTTACTCATCAATCGCCTCAAAAACTCAAGATTCTTCGCGAGCATGCCCTGATTGAAAGCGCTGTTTCTTCAAACCGCATTGAAGGCATAAATGTTGACCAGTCCCGGATTAATACACTTATTTTGGGGGAACCGTTTTTACAGAACCGGGATGAAGAGGAGGTTCGAGGCTACCGTGACGCTTTGCGACTCATCCATGAAAAGGCCGGGGAAATTGCCATTTCAGAGGATACTATCCTGAAATTTCATAAACTTTCGCGCGGGCAAATATGGGATGCCGGCAAATATAAGGAAAAGAACATAGACATCATCCAGAAATATCCTGATGGCCGCCAGCGGGTGCGCTTTAAAACTGTTCCCGCAGATCAAACGCCTCAAGCTATGAGCGAAATGATTGAACTCTGGTCTCGTGGGCTTCGAGAACGATGGGCTCACCCTTTTGTCCTTCTGGCCGCCCTGAATCTCGATTTCCTGTGCATTCATCCCTTTCGCGATGGCAATGGCCGAGTCTCGCGTCTTCTTTTGCTGCTGACCTGTTACCACTCAGGACTTGAAGTTGGCCGCTATATAAGCCTGGAACGGCTGATTGAACAAAACAAGGAACGCTACTACGAAACGCTTGAGCAAAGCTCGCAGGGCTGGCATGAAGGAAAGCATGACCCATGGCCTTATATCAATTACATCCTCTCCATTCTCAAAAATGCTTATCGTGAATTTGAAAATCGCGTCGATCAGATGAAAAGTCCCCGCGGAGCCAAAACAGAGCAGGTCGAGGCAGCGGTTAAAGCATTTTCCGGAACATTTACCCTCTATGAACTTGAATGCGCATGTATGGGTGTTAGCCGGGATATGGTTAGAAAAGTGTTGAGAAATTTACAAAAGACTGGATTCGTAGAATGCCTGGGCCGTGGTCCCGGGGCTATTTGGCAAAAAAAGGGTAGTACCCTTAAAAAGGGGTAATAAAGAGGGTAACAAGGCAAACGGCGCAAACACCTGATGAAAAGACATATTGGCAGCGCGCCCATGATTTTATGCGTTTCTTGTTTTATTTTTGGTCTGTTGCGGAGATCGCAGATATATATTTTGTCTGGTGACTTTTATGAAGGTAGAAAAAGTATGGACGTTTATCATTGCTTATTAGATTAACTATTCATATAATCTCTTGACTTTGAGTTAAATAAATTGAAGATTTCCCGCTGCTTGATATAACCACCGAATGTCATTCAATTTGAGAAAGTCAGTTAATGTCAGTATTAAAGCAAAGTTTCTTTGATCGAGATACACTCACCGTAGCTCGAAAATTAATAGGCCAAAAACTGGTGCGAAAATTTAATGATGTGATTTTAAGCGGGATGATAGTTGAGGCTGAAGCTTATATCGGCCAAGACGACAGCGCTTGTCACGCTTCTAAAGGTAAAACTCCCCGCAACATCGTGATGTTTGGACCAGCCGGAATAGCTTATGTATATTTAGTTTACGGCATGCATTATATGCTGAACATCGTTACCGAAAGCATAGATAGCCCCTGTGCTGTTCTTTTAAGAGCAATCAAACCGATAGATGGGCAAGATCAGATGGAACGTCTGAGAATGAAAAATGGCAAAGATATGACCAATGGACCAGCCAAACTTTGCCGGGCCATGGCAATCGACAAAACTCTGAATGGCTGGGATGTAACTCGTGGCGAAAAGTTATGGCTTGAAGCTTACCGGACTTATCCTGACGAATCAATCTGCCGGGGACCCCGCATTGGAATCAATTATGCAAAATTAAAGGACAGGCAAGCTCCCTGGCGGTTTTGGCTATAGATAAGGCTTTTGGCGTTACGTCTTGATTAGCGCACATTAGCGTCTATTTGACATTGGTGCTGAACATGCAGGGAGAGGAGAAAGGATAATGCAAGTGCTGAGAAAGTTACAAAAGGCCGGATTCGTGGAATGCCTGAGTTGCTAATCAAGATCCTGGCTTAATTTCTTCCTTTTCTTTATGATATACTCTATCACAATCTTCTCTTTTGAACCAGGGGAAATTTTTAAGGATGCAGGATCAAGCACCGGATTAGCGGTAATTATTCCTGTTTTTTTTATATTATCAAGAGGAACTTTTTCTGTATAAATTGTTGTAATATTTTTCAGTATTTGATTTGGCCCTATTACTCGAATTTTTTCAGGATCAAGGTTTACTTTTGTAAGAATTAAATGCTCAGGTAACCTTCCGGCCCAGTCAACCTGCACAGGCAACTCTTTTTCTATCGGAACATCAAGTGTCACTTCAACGACCGATGGTTCAACTTTTTTTAGAGAGACCCCAGGCGGCAGAGAAATGTTGTCATTGGTAATGGTAAATATATTGCTTCCTACCACCGCTTTATCCAAATCTAACTTAACTTTAACCTGTTCGGGTTGAATCGTTTTTATAAGAGAACCGGATCCACTCAGATGAATATTGACGGTATTTACAGATGTATCCAAAATTTCCATTCCAGGATCACGATTCATGTATTCTACAGGGACTTCAAGCGTAATCAAAGTTTCCAAACCTCTTGAAAAGCTAAACCATATACCGATGACAAATAAAAGGCAAACCAGAGCGGCTATGCTTGTTTCAATTCTTTCCTTTCTCAGATAATCCACCTCTTTCGTGGGAACACCGGCATGTTCTCGCAACATTTGTATGAGTTTTTTCTTTTGTTTTACGACCGTAAACTCAGAACCTCTGGCGACAAGCACATTTCCTCTTTCTTCGGATACCAGAATAACCAGAGCATCTGTGGATTCAGCTAATCCAAGGGCGGCTTTATGACGGGTTCCATAATATGAAGGAATGTCATTTCTGCGCGACAGTGGGAGGATAACTCCAACCTCCGAAACCCGGTTGCCTTGAATTATAGCTGCGCCATCATGCACAGGATTATCACGCCAGAATATACTCATTATCATTTCTTTGGATACTGATCCATGCCAGGGGATTCCACTTTGGACCACATCTTCTAAATCATTCTTTCCGGGAAGAACAATCAAAGCTCCAATACGTTTTTGAGCCAGTTCAAAAACGCTTTCCACTATTATTTCTACAGGTGTACTAACTATTTTGCGGGAAAATCCCCAGAGAATTGATTTTAAATTTCTTGCCTGAAGAACGGAACGGATTTCGTTTCTGAAAACAACGATTATAATGAGAGCTGCAACCGCTGTAATTGCCTGAATCGCCCAACTGGTTATAATTAATCCACAAAAAACAGCTATTCTCTGAAAAAACCAGAGCAGCGCAATCCCGACAAGCACCCGGAATGTATTGGTTCCTCTGAAAAGAACATAAAGGCGAAAGAGAATATAGCTGTTTAATGTGATATCAACGATATCCTGCCATCGAATACTCGATAAAAAGAGTGAGAATTTATTCATAACCAATCAATCCGTAATGCTAAACCTCAAAACACTAAGGACATTTCCTTTCCTATCTGTAACTTCCATACGCCATGCACCTTTATCAGCTTCCCGGAATTGAATACTACTAAATGTTGACCAGCGAGGAGGCTTGAGGAATAGTTTTATTTTCTTGTCGAGCTTATCTTTGTGATACCATTTGTGATAAATAAAGGATTTTTCAGGCACAGGATCAAAAAATGTAAAACAGGAGATTTTTCCGATTGTAATAGAGAAGACAATCGCCTGGTTCTGCGGAGCGTATTCTTTTATTCTTTCGCACATTGCCGCTTGAACCAGAGTCAACTTTTTGGAGGCGGATGTAGATAAAAAATCTTTATTCTGTTGCGCAAGTGTTGGCGAAGAAAGAAAAAAAATAATACAAGATAATAAGCATATTTTATATTTCATCGTCATGTATCCGCTGATGGTGCATTCATGAAAAAAAGTTGTTTGTATTAATACTATTATCATAATAGAACGTTTCTTGCAATATATGAACAATTAATTCAAAGTATTAAAAAGTTTCCTGGTAACTTCTCAATAAGTTCGGGTATCAGTCATTGCAAGCGACACGCGGCGCAAGCGCCTCTAACCTTGCAGGGGATATTATTAATCAGGCTGTACAACAGAATGACAAAGTGATTAATCTTAACAAGACAGCAGGAAAAAAGAAGGCCGAATTTGAGGTGGCGCTATGAGGATGCGTAAGAGACCTCCTGCTCATTTTTTCATTGACTTTCGATATGGAATCGGTTGTGATTGCATAACCGCGGTGTTCTTACCACAGCACAGGATTTAGAAGGAGAAATTTAAATGCATTCAGAATATGGAAGATATTTTCGGGTACTGGTAACGACATTAGTTTTGCTATTGCTTGCTTCGCCAACCTTGTTGGCAGACCAAAAGGAGCCTTCAAAGGATACAGTTGCAGTGGTGAACGGAGTAGAGATCAGCCGGGCGGATTTTGATGCGGAGATCAGCCGTGCCAGACAGCAGTTTGCCGGTATGGGGCAACCAGTATCGAGCGCACGATTGTTAGA
>CBDAFK010000153.1:0-12616 GCA_965195235.1 uncultured Desulfobacterales bacterium
CTGTACATCAAGTTGTTTATCTCGTCACGGATATCGTCTGCTCTGGACTCGTGCTTGTGGGTCTGAGTGATAAGAAAATCAAATTTTTCACACTCTTGGTTTTCAATGCAGGCATTTAGCGCTTTTAAAAAGCTTTCCTCGGTAAGCTTCAGTGTATCCAAGTATTCAAAGATCAACGTTTCAACACGATTTTGTTTTTTGAAAAGAAAATCAAACATAGCGGCAACCTTTAATTCAGGGTTCAGGGTTCAGGTGAACCCTGAACCCGTGAACGGTTACAAAATATAATTGACTTTACTAAAAATTATTATGTAATACAAGAAGTTATTTATTTTAACATTGAAAACTTGGTCCTCTGGGCCAGGTCAGAGATAGATGGCTTTGCCTTGGAATTTTGTGGCAAAATCACAAATCCCAAGATTCAATGACCAAAACCTTCCAGGATGAGACATTGTTTGGGTTTTTGAATTTCGGTCATTGGAATTTGTTTGATATTTGGAATTTGATATTTGGAATTTCAATAATTCAATGAACTTCCAACAAAGCAAATCCCCTCTGGAGATAATCAAAGCCTGGTCCTCTGGGCCAGGATTCTTTACACCTCGAATTTGCGTCCTTTGCTACTGGGGTGGATATAAAACCGGATTAGAATTTGAAAAGGAAAAGATTCAATGAAAAAGAAATCCATTAAGAAGCCGTCGATAGATTTCGACCTCCGGCAATTGGAGATTTTTTGCAGGGTAGTTGAACTTAAAAGTTTTTCAAAAGCAGCCAAAGCTGTTTTTTTGGCGCAGGCCTCTGTCAGCGAGAGAATTGCATCTCTGGAAAGCATGGTCGGGGCAAAACTGCTTGATAGATTGGGCCGGCAGGTTGTTCCGACCAGAGCAGGCAAACTTCTATATAAGCACGCAAAAGAGCTGTTGGAGATGAAAAGAACGACCTGTCTTGAGATGGAAAACTTTCTTGGAATTAAAAAAGGAGAGGTTCACATAGGCGCAAGCACAATTCCCGGGGAATACATTCTTCCGAAATCTATTGGACGTTTTAATGAAAAACATCCATCAATATCAGTTATAATGACAATTGCTGATACCGACGAAATAGAAAGCCGGATTCTTCAGGGTGATTTTGATCTGGGCATTGTCGGGTCAAAGGGTTTACATGAAAACCTTACATATCATGCATTATGGAATGACGAACTGGTCCTTGCTGTTCCCAGGCGCCATCGGTGGGCCAGGAAAAAAGAGATTGATATAAAAGAGCTTTCTGAAGAGCCCTTTATATTAAGGGAAATCGGTTCAGGAACCCTGAGAATAATAGAAGAGTATCTTGGCCCCTCTGCACCACAGATTATTGATTCCCTTCAAGTTGTTGCGCGGTTTGGATCTTCTACAGCGGTAAAAGAAGGCATTAAGGCAGGCCTTGGTGTGTCTATCCTGTCTTCAAGAGCCCTGGAGACCGAGATTGAAGCAGGATCTCTTAAGGTCTTAAAGATAAAAGGGTTTTCCCTGTTGCGAAAATTTTATCTAATCATGGATAAAAGGAGAACCGTTTCTCCAGTATGCCGCGTTATGCTTGATTTTTTAATAGATGCTTCTTCTCATTGAAATTATGTTGTTTTCTTGTATTTACATCGACTTTGACGTTTCTCTGCGAGATGTCTATGTTTTACTTGACAACTTCAGATTTATTTGGTAATTCAAAAAAAAGTAGATCAGCGGTGTGGGCGCATATTTGTCTGAAAGGTTAAACGATCCTCAGTTCCATCTACTTGGATTCAAAGCTAATCATTAAGGAGCAAAACCATGAAAGTCATTAAATTTGCAGTTAGTATAGGGTTGATTTTTGCTGTTTCCTTGTTTTTGTCTTTTGACAGCCAGAAAGCGTGGTCTGCCGAGCAAGAAAGTTATTGTTTTACCTGCCATACAAGCGCAAAGGACCTGATAAGGATCACGAGAGAGATTGCTGAAGCCAACAAAGGCGCCTCAACCGAACCCGAAGGGGGAGGGTGAGGATCTGTAGACTTGGCGCCGTTGGCGCCACACGAAAAGTTGTTTGTTGACAGTGAGTTTGCTGAGGATGAAAATCATGGGGGAATTGGCTGTGAGGAATGCCACGGCGGCGATCCAAACGAACCTGACTGGAAGAAAGCCCATGAAGGCCTTGTCAAGGACCCGTCCTATCCTGATCCTTCCGAAGTCTGCGGATCATGCCATGAGGAGATTGCAGAAAATTATCAGGCCAGTCTTCACATAAGCCTTGCTCCTAAAAAGAAAATCATAGGCATAAGGGCCAATCCGGACAAGTCTGTGTGCAAAAAGATGGATGCAGCCGTAGAGGGCCATTGCAAAGAGTGTCACAGCAGTTGCGGACAGTGTCATATCAGCCGCCCTGAAGCTGCTGAAGGCGGGCTGATGGAAGGGCATCTTTTCCAGAAAAGGCCGCCAATGGATCAGGTTTGCACTGTATGTCACAGCAGCCGTGTTGGAAATGAATTTCTTGGCAAGAATAAGGGAATGCTACCTGATATTCATAAAGAGAAATATTTTAAATGCACCAAGTGCCACAAGGCGGATGAGATGCACGGAGATGGCAAGGATTATGCTAACCGTTATGAGGTGGAAAACGGCCCGAAATGTTTGGACTGCCATAATGAGATCTATGACGCAAAATCTGAAAATGTTAAAAACCACTGGATACATAAGGATCAGGTGAGTTGCCGGGTGTGTCACTCCCAGCCATATCTTAACTGCAGTTCCTGCCATATAGGATCAGGATTTAAAAGCTCATCCATTGGTTTTAAAATTGGCCTTAATCCTTTGAAGTCAAAGAACAGGCCTGAGAAGTTTGTGACACTCCGTCATATCCCGGTAGATCAGGATACCTTTAAGTCGGTTGTAAAAAATGGTTTGACCAATTTTGACAAGCTTCCTAACTGGAAACTCGCTACACCGCATAATATCAGGCTGCAGACTGCCCAAAACAAAACATGCAATGCCTGTCATGGAAATAAAGACCTGTTTCTGCTGAAAAAGGACGTAAAAAGGAAATATTTGAAGGCAAACAAAAACGTTATAGTGCCGAGGGATCTAATTCCCAAAAAGAGGCTAGATGAATAATTGTCGTAAAACTATTTAACTTTTAAGTGTTAAAGGAGGAAATCACATGAAAAGACGCGTTTTATTTGTATTTGTATCTGTATTAGCTTTTGTTTTTACTTTGGCTCTGACTGTTCCAACAGCCATTGCCAAGGACCTGACAAAAGGCGATATGGTATCCGAGGCTAAAGCGACTATCTGTCAGGTGTCGGTTGCTGATGCCAAGGCTTTATTTGACAAAGGGGGATATATCTTTTTAGACGTCCGGACTGCCAAAGAATTTAAGATGGGTCATATTCCCGGAGCCATGCATCTTGCAAGGGGTCTGTTGGAGTTCAAGATTGCCAAGGCAGTGCCTGATAAGAATGCTAATATTATTATATGTTGCAAATCAGGGGGTCGGGGCAGCCTGGCTACCTGTACCTTGTGTAAAATGGGATACAAGAATGTCAAAAATATGGACGGAGGTTGGAAGGCCTGGACAAAAGCAGGCTATCCAATCGACTAACTCACTTGTCGTGTGAAAAAACAGGGCGCCTCAACTTGATGAAGTGCCTTTAAAAAAGGGCGTTCCGTTGAATTATAATGGAACGCCCTTTTTTTGTTTGTTTGAAATAATGGTCTAAACTACTGTTACATTTACTGCAGCAGGACCTTTTTGACCCTGCTCTATGTCAAAAGTAACCCGATCACCATCATGAAGAGTCTTGAAGCTCTCGCCTTTGATTCCTGAATAATGAACAAATACATCCGGCCCTTCTTCTTGTTCGATGAAACCGTAGCCTTTTTTATCGCTAAACCATTTTACAATTCCATTAGTCATAGTGACACCCTCCTTTCAAAAAATTTTCATGGTTCCAAACTTCAGGTCGCCACTTTTGACAAATGGATATTTCCTTCGGAACGAAACCCGCCCGTTAAATAAAAACAGGCATCTATTGAGACCATTACAAAATGTTTCAACGGTCTCCTGTCAATTCGCTTAATGATAAACTGTTTTTAGGCAAAGTCAAGTTATTGATACAAAAAAAACAGGTTGATGCTTAAGTTAGTTTCAATTGTCTGTCGAGTCCCTTCGAGAAAAAAAGAGGGTATTGAATGGCGTTAATCGGTTTTTTCTATAAAAAAACCATCCTATTATCGGAATATCCAGTTTGACACATTGGCGTATCCTTTATATGCTGCCAGCCGAATAGAGTCACCCGTAGGGCAGGGCTTTAGCCCTGCGTTAAAGCAAAGCTAAAGCTTTGCCCTACAGAAAAAAGTGACATAGTCGCACTTTTTACGAGACCGTCAATTTTAGGATAAAAAAAATTGGATTGCTCATTTTTTATTTTAAATCAGAAAAATAAATTCTTCTTTCCTCTTGTCCATTTCACCTGAATATCTCCTAACTTCTAACGCCCAGGTCCTGGGATCGTTTTAGAACATTACGTCTTATCATTTATTCATCATAAGCAAACCATTCAAAACTATACGGCTTTACTATATTCAGGTATTAAATTACCTCATTATAGCTATAGCGTTTTCAAAAGAAAAGGAGGATAAGATGAAGAGATCAAGTTTGTGGCTGGTGGGTGTAGCTTTTTTCATTTTCTTTATGTTTTTTCACACCCCTTTTATAGAGGCAGATGACTCTATCCAGAATTCTTATCACGGCCAGCTCGGCAGGAGCCCTGCCCTTGGTGGATGGGGCAATGGTCTGGGGATGTTAGAAAAATGGTGTGCGCTTCCCAATTTTAGCTTTGAAAAGGATGGAGGGGAAAAGGGATGGAAAAAAAGATGTGGCAAGTGCCATGTATCGAGCTATAAGGACCCTGCAACCGGAAAAACAGACTGTACGCTTTGCCACACAACAAAGGATGGTAAAGGCAGTCCTAAGATAAGCCAGTGCATCAAGTGCCATGTAAAAGATACGGCCAAGAGGGGAGATATATTTAATGAGGAGCATGATGTCCATATAGCAATGGATATGAAGTGCCAGGATTGCCATGAGAGGCTCTCTGATGCCCGCAGCGATCATCAGTTTGCCAAGGGATCTGTCATTGATACAACAGAAGATACAATGAAGGGCACCCTAAGTTGTATGAAATGCCATGAAGAAAGGCCCCATGGAAGTGCCAAGGGAGGTGAGATCCTGGATGAAAGGCATGTCTCTAAGATTGCATGCGTGACATGTCACACAGGCAAGAGGCCTGGCAAGGCATTGAAAAGCAGAGACTGGACTAAGTTTACAAAGAAAGGAAAGCCGGTAACAAAGAAAAGGCAGCCCGGATGGATACCTGAACATAAATGGTATACTGGAGAGAAGTTAGGCCATCTTCCTATCCTTGGTTCAACACAGCTCATGTCAAAGATCTATCCATTTAATACTGTACAGGTCAAGTGGTTTATCGTAGGGCCCGATGCCTCTTTTGATGATGTCGTTCCTATCAGGGATGTCAAGGCAGCAGATGCAGACAAGGATGGGGGGATTACAGTAGAGGAGATGCAAAGATACAGTCGTGGAAAATACAAGGATGCCACCGTGGTTACCAAGGAGTTTAATTTCAATGTGACGCATTCCATTAAGCCTGCCGAAAAGGCCTTTGGCTGTTTTGAATGCCATGGAAAGGATGGCTATGTCTTAAAGTGGAAAGAACTCGGATATGTAGCGGACCCTTTAAAATAAGCCTTTCACCTACGCAGGGGCGATTCCGGTCTGCCGTCGGCTTTGTAAAGCGCCTGACGGCAGACTTGCCAAGTGTGATATGTGTATAGACAGGGTTAAAAACTGACTGGTTCCGGAAGGAAAGTAAAAAATGCCCATTTATGTGTACAAGTGCAACAAATGCGGGAAAACCTTTGACCACTTAGCCCTGAGCTTTTCGGAACCAGCACCGAAATGTCCAAATTGCGGGGCAAAGAATCCCAAGAAGCAATTATCCGCGTTCAGCGTTGGGTCAAACCAGAGCGGCGACATTTTTTCCTGTCCGACCGGAACCTGTCCAACGGGGACGTGTTCTCTGGAGTAAGGCCTACTTTGCTGATTTCCGCAGTCCGGTAAGTGTTGGTGTGGTGAGAAGCAGAGTGTAATTTTTAAAAAAAGGGGAAAAGATTTTTTCTTTTCCCTTTTTTTCTGTTTATCGGAAAATCCAGTTTGACAAATTGGTTTATCCCCTTTATCATATCTATGATTATCTATTTGTCCTCATAAGGAGCTTATCCATGTATCAATTTTTCGGCTTTACTTGAGTTGGGTTAAAAAATTCTACCCGGGTTTGGTAGGCACAGGGTTTGGCCGAAAAATCATGTCTATTCTTTTCCGCTTATCATCTTTCACTTTCACAAATTGATCAAACTCTGTCACGTGCCTTTTATAAAGTGTGCAGGGGCAATGGTGCTGGGCGCCCCGCGGTCTTCAAAACCGTTGGCCCCGTCTGAAAAACGGGGAGGAGGTTCGATTCCCCTTGCCCCTTCCAGAACGAAAAACAGATAACTCAAGTTTGATGAACTCGTAAAAAGTCAAAAAATGCCGTTTTCCGTCATTCCGGCGAAAGCCGGAATCCAGTCTTTTCAAACGGTTAGAGACCATCTGGACTCCGGTTTTCACCGGAGTGACGACTTTTTACGAGTTCATCAAGTTTCGCACCCTTTAATTTATCAAAAGCGTTAGACGGTAAGAGCTAAAAATAAATTTTTAACCCTTACCGTCTTGACATTGATGAAAATCAAGGGTGCGAAACTTGAGCAGATAATTATCAGTTATATATTCAGGTAATGGAAAAACATATCACAATAGGTGTAGCCGGCCATGTTGACCATGGCAAGACCGCTCTTGTCCACTGTTTGACCGGTATTGATACAGATCGACTTCAAGAAGAAAAACGACGGGGCTTTTCCATAGAATCCGGTATTGCTCCTTTGAATTTCCTTTCAGGGACACAGGTCGCCCTGATAGACGTTCCCGGACAGACCGGTTTTCTCAAAAATACCATCCGGGGACTGAGTTGTGTGGACATGGCTATTCTCGTTGTGGCAGCAGATGACGGGGTAATGCCGGGGACTTTGGAACATCTGAATATACTCAACTTCCTCAAGGTCAAAAGCGGTCTCATTGTATTGAGCAAGGCAGATCTGGTGGATGATGAGATATTGGAGTTGGGTAAACTTGAAATCATGGACCAGGTAAAAGGAACCTTTCTGGAGGGAAAGCCGGTTATTTCCTATTCGGCGGTTGACCAAAGGGGCATAAATGAGATCCGGCTGAACATTGAGAAACAGATGGAAAATACAGTCGGCAAAAACCAACACGCTCCTTTCCGCCTCTGGATTGATCAGATAAGAAGCTTTACAGGGTTTGGAACCGTTGCAACCGGAACAGTTCTTTCGGGAACTATCCGGCAAGATGACATACTCCATCTCTTTCCATCAGGGAAGGAGACCAGAGCCCGCTTCTTAGAGGTTCAACAACAGAGAGTCTTTCAGTCCGTTGCCGGCCAGCGTGTTGGAATTAACCTTCACAAGGTTCCACTAAAGGACGTAAAGCGTGGAATGATGCTTGCAAAGCCGGAAACAGTCAACGGAACGTACATTCTAAACGTGGACATACATGTGCTTCAAAGCGCGAAAGAACCGATCAAAAACCGCCAAAGGGTAAAACTCTATCTGGGAACCTCCGTCACAAACACCATGGCGGTCATTATGGAGAAGGAACAACTTGAGCCGGGTGAAAGTGGGTTGGTCCAGTTCCGATTGATAAAGCCTGTGCCGGCTTTGCCAGGAGATCCTTTTGTGATCTGCCCTCTGAATATCAAGGCCGTAATAGGTGGAGGGATTGTCCTGGAGATCCCATTTGAAAAATATCGGGCAGCCAAAGCTGCGACTATAATTCCTTATCTTAAGGCCATTCAGAATGGCAACCTGAAACTGGTCATGGACCATTTTTTTGACAGGAATATCAGTCATCCGGTCACGGCCGCAAATATCGCACGGAAGACCGGTTTTCAAATTAAGGAGGTCGAAGCAGAGGTTAAATTAAGGGTTAAAAGCTATGAGATTCTCTATTTTGAAGACCGTGGTTTTTTTGGGAAAGATCGCTATGAGGCTCTGAAGGAAAGATTGCTGAAGATCGTTGAGAATGTCCTGTCAGAAAATCCATTTCAAGTGACGATCATGCTGAATGAGATAAAAACCAGGTTGTTACCCTCAATTGATGAAGCCCCATTTCAAAGGATGCTTGCCGAACTTTGCCGGGAAGGGAAGCTCGTAAAGACCGATAGAGGCTTTCAAATCCGGAATCTTTCGGTCAAATTCTCAAAGGAACAGGAGAGGCTGATTACCCTGTTGCTCGAATATGCCCAGCATTCGGGCATTGTTCCGTTCAGAGCTGATATGTTCTGGAAATTTCATAAAAAAAAGTTCAACAAAAATGAAATACAAAGATTGCTCGATTATCTGCATAACCAAAAAAGATTGATCCGCCTGAATAATGGCCGGTTTTTGACTCCCCAGGCCATGGAACAGATCAAGGGTGGGGTGAGGAAGGTCATTATACAGAAAGGGAGACTCACCCTTGCGGATAGCAAAGAGACCCTGGGATATGGAAGGACGGTTGGCGTACCTGTTCTTGAATATCTGGACGCTATTGGATTTACATGCAGACAGGAAAACGAGCGGGTGCTAAAAAGAGAAGAAGTTGTGAACAGGCATTTATCGGATTCTCCCTAAAGAAAGCGTTTTTTGTATCGGTTTATCCAGTTTGACAAATTGGTCTATCCTCTTTAATAATTTGAAGGTTTAAGTTTTAAAGTTATTTTTGAGCGAGCCCTTAGAGGTTGTTTAAGGGAAAAAGTTATGCCTGACTTTGATTTTTTATTGAAAGAACAGTTTTTGAACAAACCGGAATGTGTAGTTAATTTTCCGGAGTGGCTGCTTCCTTCGCAAGAGATTAAAGAATACAGCGCCATATCCCGACTGGCAATTGTTGAAATAGCAGGACGCGACAGCATTGCTGCTGCCATAAAAAGTGTGAAGAAAAAAGGTTTCACAGATTTGCTTCCCACTTATGTCTATACAGGAACGGAGCACGGACCCTGGTCGGCTGTAGAGAAGGCTGTAAATCGGCTGTCAGGATGTTTACCGGATGTTCGCGTGCATAACCTTATTGTGCTTGGATCTCCTGGTTTTTGGCAGGCGCTGAACGGACGTTTTATAAGTGAACTGATATCGAGATATGGATTTTATACGCCATGTCTTGGCTGTCATATCTATCTCCACAGCATGCGTATTCCCCTTGCCATCATCATGGGCAATGCGCCGATTATATCAGGTGAACGGGAGCGGCATGACGGCGCTGTTAAAATCAACCAGATTTCCGAAGCATTGAACTTTTACCAAAACCTGGCAGATAATTTTGGAGTTCGTTTACTTCTTCCGCTTCGCAATATTGCGGAAGGCAAAGATATTGAAAATATCCTTGGATTCGGTTGGAGGCAAGGACAAGAACAAATGGGATGCGTTTTATCGGGAAACTATCGAAAATTGGACAGCTCAATAAACATAACCACACAGCAGGTTCAACGATATCTGGAAGAATTCGTATGGCCGTGTACTGCAAAAATCATCGAGGACTATCTATCAAATCATATTCCGAAACACCTGGAAATAGCTGCCCGTATCCTGGGTTGCTGATATTCACCGCAACAAGGAATGTCAATATATAATGTCACTATTAACTGAGAACCTTGCTTTAGCACAAAATAGTCAAAGACCCGTAAAGCCGAAACTGGCAATGTGCAATTTTTTTTCAGGCATAAACAAACTTCGACAATTTGCCCTTGAGAATGGTTTTTCTGGCATTGACTGGTCTTTTGACGTAAGCACATTACCTGACACACCTGCCGAAGAATCAAAGTGGGTGAGGGACCTGTCAGCTCTTGAACCCCTTGAGGTTCGTTATCACTGTCCTTTTCACCAGCAGGACCTGGGACACAAGGATCCAGTTCAGGCAAAGGCGGCAGAAGAACTTTTTCGCAGGGTAATACGTCTCGCAGCCAAAGCAGGAGGAAAATATTTCACGATTCATATTGGCCTTGGTCATGATTCAACAGAAGCGCTTTCATGGAAGGCAACTATTGATAATCTGGGGCGGCTGGTTCAATACGGTGCAAGCCAGGGTGTAAGAGTCTGTCTTGAAAATTTAGTCCGGGGATGGACCGGCAAGCCGAACCTTTTTGAAAAACTGATCCGCAAAAGCGGAGCAGCAGTTACCTTTGATATAGGCCACGCCCACGCATGCGAATCAGTCCAAAGCCGGCGCTATGCGGTTGAAGATTTTGTCGCCCCCCATTTTGATCGTACTTTCAACGCACATATTTACCATACAGAAATTTCCGGGGTTGGGCACATCCCGCCCGACCGGCTGGAGGATATTAAAGACCGTCTTGCTATCCTGGAGAATATTAGTTGCATGTGGTGGGTCTTAGAAGTAAGGGAATTTGACGGATTATTGCAAACCAAGAAGGTTATAGACGAATATCTGGAAAAAACTAATGAAAATTATTCTTGTTCTTCTGGACGGTCTTGGTGATCGGTCCTATAAAATTTTGAGTCATCGTACTCCTCTTGAAGCTGCGGTTACCCCGAATCTGGATCGATTGGCATGCCTGGGAAGCAACGGACTTTTCCATCCATCGTTGCCAGGCCAGTGCCTGCCCAGTGAATTGGCTCACTACCTGCTTTTTGGCTATGATCCGGAAAATTTTCCCGGCAGGGGGCTTCTTGAGGCTGTAGGGGAAAAAGTTCCCTTTGATGATAGCGATGTCCTGTGTCTTGCTCACCTTTCGGGCGTGACCTGGCAGAAGGGTGTGCCAATTCTCAGCCAGGGCCGTGGTGATATTGAAGGAAGTAGCCAGGAGATTGGACGGCTGTTTGCTGCTGTCTCGCCCTATGAAGCGGACGGTATCGGCTTCCGGCTTCACCAGACCCGTCGGAATGACGCCATCCTGATCCTGAAGGGCCAGGCATCACCTTATATTTCTGATTCAGACCCGATGGTTGCGGGACGGGCTATGGCCAAGATTACTCCTGTTTCCGGAAATCCGGAGCCGGAAAAGGCCGCAAGAACGGCAGATGCACTAAATAACTATTTGTCTCATTGTTTCAGCGTGTTTTCCGGGCATGAAATCAACCGGCACAGAACAGCAGCGAATCTTACTCCCGCCAACTTCCTGGCCACCCAGCGATGTGGACGGAAAATCGTTCAGGAGCCTTTCTCTGAGCGTTGGGGCCTAACCGGCATGCTTATCGGATCGGGTTCTATGTACGGCGGTCTTGCCCATGAATTGGGTCTCACCTTCAGGCAGGACAAAGACAGCCGGGATCCAGGCGACGACCTGCGCCGGCGCATACAATTAGCCATTGCTGATTCTTACCATAATTTCATTCATGTCCACACCAAGGCGCCGGATGAGGCAGCCCATACAAAAAATCCCGTGCGAAAACAGAATATCATAGCGCTTCTGGATCAAGGCCTTGATGAACTTGTAAGGGAAGTGTGGAAAAGGGATGATCTATTAGTAGTAATCACGGCGGACCACTCCACCCCAAGTTCATCTACCCTGATTCACTCCGGCGAGCCGGTGCCTGTCGTCCTGGTAGGACCAAACGTGCGGCGCGATAAAATAGCCGCCTTTGACGAAATAAGCGCTGCCGCAGGCTGTCTGGGCCTTCTGAGGGGAAAAGAGTTGATGCTTATGATCATAAATTATTCAAATCGGTCTACCCTACTTGGTCATCGACTTGGCAGCTCGGGAAAGCCCTATATTCCCAACAGCTATCCTCCCTTTAAGTTAACCCCCTCAATCCCATAAGCGCTATAGAATTAATTAACTCAAGTTTCACACCCTTGATTTCTATCAAAGTCAAGGCGGTAAAGGAGCCAAATTCAATTTTTCAAGCGAAATGATTCATCGGTCTTTTTAACCAGCACTCCACGATTTGTGCCAAGGACAGGCACAAAGAATATATAACTTACTGAATTCATACGTGGTCTTAAGTATTGTATTAATGCTTGTTATTGGTGCCGTTGTCGAAGCTTAAGGTCTAATATTTCGCTTTAAAAATTTATTTTGGCCCTTGCCGCATAGAGGATTTGATAGATAAAAAGGGTGCGAAACTTGAGTAATTACGCCGTTATCCTATATAAAAAATGAGAGAATTTATTGCCGACATCTGCAAGCTAATACTAACGTGAGTTTACGAATTAATCAATCTTATATTTTTAAGTCAAATATTTTCAGTATGTTGCGTTGTCATTTTGTGCCCCCTAACTTTGACAATACTATATACCATAATATTGTTGATATATAGCCCAATATATGGTACATGTCCTCCCCAATATGATATTTTTAATAGGGAAGGACTATATTTCATGGCGTATTTGACTCGCAAACGAATCAAAGGCACCACTTATTATTATGCAGAAGAAAGTGAACGAAGAAATGGGAAGTCTCGACGAAAATGGCAGAAATATTTAG
>CBDAFK010000154.1:0-6122 GCA_965195235.1 uncultured Desulfobacterales bacterium
TTCCAGCGGAGATGATACTGAAAGAAAAAAACCTGTCAGACGGACGCAAAAGAAGATTGGAAGGAATGATACGTGCCCCTGCGGGAGCGGAAAGAAGTATAAGAAGTGCTGCGGAAGGTAAGGGCGGAAGTCGGCAGTCGGAGGACGGAGGTCAGTAGTCGGAGGTCGGAGGTCAGTAGTCGGAGGACGGAGAGACTGAAAAAAATGAACATCGAACATCGAACGTCCAACATCGAACGTCGAATGAGAAAAGATAAAAGAAAAGATGAACATCGAACATCGAACATCGAACGTCGAATCTTGAATGGGAAAAGTTACGTAGGGTGCATTTTATGCACCCTAAGATCGGAAGAGCGTCGTGTAGGGAAAGAGTGTAGATCTCGGTGGTCGCCGTATCATTAAAAAAACGTGGCGAGTCTGTAAAGCGAGGAGACACCATTGCGCTTGTCGGCAATACAGGGCGAAGCACTGGCTCCCATCTCCATTATGAGGTTCGTCTTAACGGAATTCCGGTTAACCCTGAAAAATACATACTTAATTAGTGTCTGAACGAAAAGTCCGGTTTTTGATAGAATATCAAGCAATTAGCAAAATATAGTTTCAGTGAGCGAAACCCAACAAATCATGTGGCAGGGGTTTTCGTTCAGACACTAGTTCAGCCACAAACCAGGCACAAAGGCTCAATCCCTGACCTCTATGTTGAAAGATGAACGTCCAACATCGAACATTGAACATCGAATAATGATGTCGCTCCGCTCCTCAAATTATTCTAAAATCGCATAAAAAAACAAACACCCAATACCGAACATTCAACCACGCCAAGGCGTGGTTTCTTCATCTTTTCCCATTCAACGTTCGATGTTGGACGTTCGATGTTCGATGTTCATTTTTTCCCCTTTAATCCCTCAATTCCTTATTTCAGCTTAAAGGGCCGATCTTGAATTTTATTTCTCCGATCATGTCCTTGCCCAAAGCATCATTTATCTTTCTTAGAATATCTGTTTTTAAAAATTGAAGCTGGTGCATCCATGTTGAACTAACTACATGCACAAGAAGAAGCCTTCCTTTAAATGCGGCGGGCCTGGTATTTTCCGCAACAACATCTCCTACCGCGCTATTCCACAAACTCCAAACCTTAATTAGCTCTTCATCACATTCATGCCGGCATGTTTTCAGTACCTTATTAATAATACTGCCTATATGTTCAAATTCTTTGATATTTTTTCTTTTTTTTGTCATAATAACAAAATTATAAAGTGATAAGCTTTATTGTCAAGAAAAACAGTTTTGTCAGGCCAACACTTTTGTTGCTTTTAGCTTGACTTGGCATGACTTGTAACTTACATTACATAAAAATATCAAGACAACGAAGTACGAAGTCGGCTAAAAAACCAATTACGTCAACCTAACACCTAACACCTGATGAGTTCACCTTTTTACGAATTCATCAATATTTACAGGATATTAAATCTATGACTTGGGATTGGGACAAACTTAAGCAACGGCAACAGAATGTGGGCGGAGGCGGAATGCCACCGAATGTAGCTGAACTTGTGAAAAAATTTAAAAAGTTCAAATTGCCTGGCGGCCCGATTATTATTGTTATTTTAATTGCCCTGTTTTTCGGCTCTTCGACGTTTTATACTATCGGAGTGGATGAGGTCGGGGTTATCCAGCGGTTTGGAAAATATGCCCGCACCAGCCAACCGGGGCTTAATTTCAAGCTGCCTGCAGGAATTGAAAAAATAACAAAGGTAAAGATAAAACGTGTCTATAAAGAGGAGTTCGGCTTCCGCACGCCAGGAACAGACATTAGAGAACGTTTCCCAACGGGCGGTGCTGATATCAACGTATCCCTTATGCTTACCGGAGATCTTAATGTGGGGGTGGTTCCATGGATTGTCCAGTACAGGATAAAGGATCCTTATAATTATCTGTTCAAAGTGCACCGTGTCCCCAAACTGCTCAGAGATATGTCGGAAGCAGCGATGCGTCTTGTAGTTGGTGACAGGAGTATCAACGAGGTTATTTCAAAACGTGAGGAAATTGCAATTGAGGCCAGGCACCTCCTGCAAAGAGAGATGGATAATGCAGAGGCCGGCATTAATATTGTAACAATAGAAATGAAAAAGACCAACGTTCCCGGGCCTGTACAGGCATCGTTTAACGAAGTCAACCAGGCGGTCCAGGAAAAGGAACAAATGATTTATAAAGCCAAAGAGGATTATAACAAGGCCATACCTGCCTCCAAAGGCGAGGCGGAAAGAACCATCAAGGCGGCAGAAGGCTATGCTTTAGACAGGATAAACAGGGCTAAGGGTGATTCCGCAAGATTTACGGCCGTTTATAAAGAATATATAAAAGCAAAGGATGTTACTAAAAGGCGACTTTATCTTGAAATGATACAAGAAGTGCTTCCAAAGCTTGGTCAGAAATATATTATAGATTCTGAACAAAAGAATCTTTTACCCTTACTTAATCTTGGAAAACAAATCGGAGCGCAAAAATGAAATCTAAAGGCATGATTTTAATTGTCGCTGCAATTGCACTTTTTCTTGTTGCATTTGCTTCAGCTTATACTGTCGATGAAACCAGGCAGGTGATAGTTACTCAATTCGGGAAGGTCGTCGGCGATCCAAAAACAGACCCGGGTCTTTACCTCAAGATCCCTTTTATCCAGCAGGTCAACTCTTTTCCAAAAAACATTTTAGCCTGGGATGGGGATCCGGGGCAGATACCGACCCTGGAAAAAACCTATATATGGGTTGACACATTTGCCAGGTGGAAAATTGTCGATCCTATCAAATTTTTCCAGACCGTAAACAATACTGTAAGCGCTCTGGGAAGGCTTGATGATATCATCGATCCGGCAGTAAGAAACTTTATCACCTCCTATAAGCTTATTGAAACCGTTCGCAAGTCAAGCAGGAGGATGGAAGAGCTTGAAAAAGACATAGAAGGTAAAGAAATGAAAAAACGGCGTGACATGTACTCAATTACTACGGGCAGGGAAAAGATAACAGAAGGGATATTGAAACAGGCTCAACCCAAACTCGCTAAGTTCGGAATCGAACTCGTCGATGTTAAGATCAAGCGTATTAATTATGTAGAAGATGTTAGAAGAGCTGTTTATGGCAGAATGATTGCGGAACGCAGTCAGATAGCAGAAAAATTTCGTTCCGAAGGAATGGGGGAATCCCGAAAAATTCTCGGCGACAAAGAGCGGGACTTGAAAAAGATAACATCACAGGCTTACAGAACCGCCCAGGGAATAAAAGGAAAGGCCGATGCAGAGGCAACTAAATTATTTGCCGGAGCATTTGGAGTAGATCCTGAGTTCTATTCATTTACCAAGACCCTTGAAGTTTACAATGAGGCGCTTGATGAAAACACCTCTGTTGTTCTTTCAACAGATTCAGAATTTTTTAAACATCTTAAAGGAGATTTTAAGTAAAGGAATAGAAGGATTAAGGATTAGAAGGATTAAGGATTAAGGAATAGAGGATTAAGGGGTTACGTGCAGCGCAGGCGCTCTCGCCGTGATAGCGACACGTCGCGGCAGGTGCGCCGCGTGGAGGCGGCAAATCACAATATTTTAATCCTTTAACCCTTTAATCCTTAATCCTTAATCCTTTAACCTTTAACCCTTAATCCTTAATCCTTATTTGCCTTTTCTTCTCTGATGGCGTGTGCGTGCCAAAAGTTTTCTGTGTTTATGTCTTCGCATCTTCTTTCTCCGTTTTTTAACCACACTACTCAATAAATCACCTCCAATCATAATAATTTAGTTAAACAAATTTTTTTTAACATTATTTATTGTTATTTGTCCACAATTTTTTTAATAGAAGTAACAGTTCAGGCACCAAGGCACCAAAATTATAATATAATTCTCTTAAAATTCATAATTCATAATTCATAATTGAGGAATTGCGAATTTAGGGATTTAGGGATTAAAGGTATTCTGTTGATTTTAATCCCTCAATTCCTCAATCCAATAATTCCTAAATGATATCCCTTCTTTGTGTCTTTGTGTCTTTGTGTCTTAGTAGCTGAACTGTTACTAATAGATTAAGTTCGATGAATTCGCAAAAAATGAAACAAGTGGAAAAATTCAATTCGGATCAGCTCAAAGTGGTAAACAATTCAGCCGCAATGGCAGAGGAACTTGTCAGCAACTCCTACAAGATGTCGGAAGCTCAGTGGCTTCACCGCAGGTATGATGTCAAAACCCTGGTTGATCTTTGCCCTGATGAAATAACCGACAGGCCTTTTGCACAGATTATCCGCTATAAGGGCCGGCTAAAAGATACATCGCTCAGTTCGTCAACATATGATTTTTATAAAATATGCCTTCAGGACCATTCCATTCTTGCAGTATTAAAACAATTACCAGATATGCAACTTTTCCCATTTATATTATATATTATAACACATGAATTAATTCATATTGTCAGGTTTAGCAAGTTTATCCAGAACTTCGATGCTTCATATAAAGAAAAAATTGCGGAAGAAAAACGGGTGCATGAAAAAACCCATGAAATTTTAAGCTCTGTAAAGGTTGTGGGGCTGGCAAATGTCTTAAAGTTTTATAATAAATGGCGCATGACCTTTGATGAATTGCGGAATTGATCAGAAAGAAAATTAATAGTAGCTGCTTGACAATAAAAAAACTCTTACTATAATACAAAACAAAGCTTACAAAGGAGGTCATCAAACAATGCCGGTTTATGAATATGAATGCACTCAATGTGGCAAGGTTGACGAGGTACTGCAAAAATTCTCTGATAAACCGCTAACTAACTGCAGGCGCTGTGGGGGAAAGCTTCAAAAACTTATTTCGCAAAGCACTTTCCATCTAAAAGGAACAGGCTGGTATGTGACAGACTATTCAAACAAATCTCAATGCTCTTCTGCTCCGCATAAAGCAAAAGACAAGGCATCGACTTCAAAGTCTAATAAGCCGAACAAAGCAAATAAAAAAGATGATTAAACCTAAGTTAAGCGATTTTTTGCGAAGAAATGTGCTGATATCTTGATGCATAAAGGTTCGCAAAAACCGCAGGCATACCCGTGGATATGTCGAGGATTTTTGTGAATCCTTGATGCGCAAGAGATCGGTGCAGATCGAGTAAAAAATCGTTCAATTTAGGTTAAAGATGGCGACTTTTTAAAAAGTCCATCACATGCGCTTACTTTTTGATAACCATGTTGGATTAACAGCCTTCAAGCCTCTGAGCGCATAAATGTATTTTTTATAAAGTCGTCTTGTTTTGGATGGCTAACAAGTTTTTTGGTAACTTTTCAATAAATTCGGGCGATCTCCGGAAACTGTGATTTTTTCGTTCCCATGCTCCAGCGTGGGAATGCATACCATACGGGTTCCCACGCTGGAGCATGGGAACCAGGCACGGGAATGACGTTTGTTGCCAGAGGTTATTGAGTTACTTAACACAGTTCGCAAAAACGAATTCATCAGGTGTTAAGTGTAAGGATTACTAATAACTATTGTTTCATTTCTTGCAGGACCAAGCGATATTATTTGTATCCGGATTTCAGTAAGCTCTTCAATTCGATTAAGATAATTTCTTGCATTTTGAGGCAAATTTTCAATACTTCGAATATTAGAAATATCTTCCGACCATCCTGGCAAAGTTTCATATATTGGTTTACATGCGGAAAGGACATTGAGACTCGCAGGAAAATCATTAAGAATCTGTCCATCATACTTATAACAGGTGCATATTTTAAGAAATTCCTGCCCTCCCAATACATCCAGTTTGGTTATAGCCAGGCTTGAGAGACTATTTAAACGCACGGCATTGCGCAGTATTACAATATCAAGCCATCCACACCTGCGCCTTCTGCCGGTTGTAGCGCCAAACTCCACCCCTTTTTTCTGAATTTTATCCCCTGTTTCGTCAAAAAGTTCTGAAGGAAAGGGGCCTTTTCCAACTCTTGTGGTATATGCCTTTACAATCCCGATTACATCTGTGATCTCTCTTGGGCCAATGCCGGCGCCGGCGCAGGCATTTCCGGCAACAGTGTTGGATGAGGTGACATAAGGGTAAGTGCCGTGATCAATATCAAGATGGGTTCCCTGTGCGCCCTCAAAAAGGATTTGC
>CBDAFK010000155.1:0-13185 GCA_965195235.1 uncultured Desulfobacterales bacterium
ATTTCGTAGGTTGGATTGAGCAATTTTAAAATGTTGGGTTTCGCTGCGCTCAACCCAACCTACAAAATTAAGAATTTACAATTCATAAAATAATGAAGCGAAACCCAACGAAGCTGTATAGGTGACTTTTCGTTCAGACACAAATTATGAATTGCAAGAAAATTATATTATAATCTTAGCCTCCGGCTCGGAGAGTGTGTTAGTGTCTTTGCCTGCCCTGGTGCTATGCGTTTAAATCAGCTACTAAGCTTTTTCTGGTTTCATATGCCTGAATCAGCTTGTTAAGCCGATAAACCAGGTCTGGGCCAGGGTGGCGGAACTGTTACAGAATTTGTTATTTTTTCGTAGATGATACGCAAGCCTTCCAGAGTCAGGGAAGTATCTACCATGTCGATACTTTCGCAAATTTCGGCCATGATTTTGGCCGACCCTCCTGTGGCAATTATTTTGGGATTGGTTCCCATCTCTGTTTTCATCCGCTTTACAATTCCATCCACAAGGCCGGCATATCCATAAATAATGCCGGATTTCATGCTGCTCGCTGTATCTTTACCTATTACCCTTTCAGGAGGCTTAAAAATTTCCACTCTCGGCAGTTTGGATGCTTTTTTAAACAGAGCCTCAGAAGAAATCATAATTCCAGGGCTGATTGCGCCGCCAAGATATTCACCCTTTTCCGAGATGGCATCAAAGGTTGTGGCTGTGCCGAAATCCACTACAACAAGGCTACCTTTATATTTGTGCAACGCTGCAACAGCATTTACAATCCTATCTGCGCCAACCTCTGCCGGATTGATGTAAAGGATCGGCATCCCGGCTGCCGATTTTTCATCTACCCAGTATGGAGCGTGTCCTAAGTATTTATGGCAGAATGAATCCAGAATAGTCACCATTTGTGGAACCACGCAGGAGATTATTGTTTTATCTATCTCATTAGCGTTAATATTACTTGCCGCAAAAAGATTGGACACAAGAAGGTTGAACTCATCTTCCGTAGTATTTCTTTCTGAACGAATCCGCCAGTCTTTTAGAAGATGAGCGCCATCATAAATGCCCATTACAATGTTTGTATTTCCAATATCTATAACTAAAAGCATAGTAACTCGGGTTCAAGGGTTCAAGGGTTCACGGTTCAGGGTTGATTGTTCTCTAACCTTGATAGTATAGGAATTTCCTTTCCTGAAATAACAAATAACAAATAACAAATATCAAATAAATTACAATGACCAAAATACAAAATCCCAAACCCGCATATGACTTAAATTTGAAACTCCAAACATGTTTTGGTCATTGAATATTGAAATTTGGGATTTATTTGTAATTTGATGCTTGAAATTTGGGATTTTATAAGTTCACATTCATCTTGCACGTAAAAATTAACCGTGATAGTTTTATTATTATGAAACAATATGTAATTGACGAGCTGAGACCTGCAGATTATGAAAAAATCAAGGCTTATCTGGATGAAAATCTTGATGTTTCCGGTGTAGATGGTATTTACTGGATGCCGCTTGATCAGGACATTCTTAGCAATATCCAGGCAGAGCATATTAAATGTCAGCCATTTTGTTTTGCCATTAATTTAGAACCAACTGTTATGGCCTGTGAACTTCTGGTGCGCAGCAAAAACACAATTAGATGCAACTGTATCGGCTATGCAACAGAAAAACAGCATAACTGGTTTATCCAGGTTGTTGACGCTATATTCGAGAAGCTTGAGATCAAAACATGATCAACGGATATCATTATGATACGAACCCCGTTAATTGCTATATGGGTTGTGCTTGTAACAATTTTTTTCAGTATTTCGGCAATTATTGTTTCCTTTATAACAAAAAATGGTGATATGCCAAATAAAGTTGCGGCAATATGGGCACGATTTATACTTGCTGCAAGCCGTATCAAGGTCGAAGTAACTGGTCTTTCCAACATAGATCCTTCCAAATCTTACATATACATGTCTAACCACCAGGGAAATTTTGATATTCCGATTCTTCAGGCCTATCTTCCTGTTCAGTTTAGATGGCTTGCAAAGGCAGAGCTTTTTAATATACCTGTTTTCGGTTATGCCATGGGAAGGGCGGGACATATAAGCATAGACCGATCCGATCTCAAGTCTGCTTTGAAAAGCCTGAAAAATGCGGCAGGAATTATTCGAAACGGAGTTTCGGTTTTAATTTTTCCCGAGGGCACTCGGAGCTGTGATGGAAATATCGGACAGTTCAAAAAGGGTGGTTTTATTCTATCTGTTGATTCCGGCGTTCCAATTGTTCCGGTTATTATTCACGGCTTATGGCCGCTTATGCTTAAAAACAAAGTTTTTGTAAGACCAGGGAATGTGCTGTTAGAGATAAAGGAGCCAATTGAATCAACAGAGTATACCAGGAAGACAAAGGATAATCTTTTGAAGAAAGTCAGATATGTCATCTGCGAATCATTTTATAGCAGGAAAAGAGAGCAGTCATAATGTTAAAGATAATACCATTGGGTGGGTTGGGAGAAATCGGTCTGAATATGATGGCCTTCGAGTATGGTGATACCCTTTTTGTAGTTGATGCAGGGTTAATGTTTCCCGAAGACTATATGTTAGGCGTTGACATTGTAATTCCTGATTTTGATTATATTAGAAAGCATAAGCGCAAACTTTCAGGGATTGTTTTAACACATGCGCACGAAGATCATATCGGCGCTTTGCCTTATTTGCTTAAGGAAATAAATGTACCTGTTTTTGGAACACCCTTTACCCTCGGTATCGTAAAGCACAAGCTTGAAGAGCATGGTCTCTTGTCAACCGCATCATTGCATGAGGTTTGTTCCGGAGAAAAACTTAAACTTGGTGTTTTTGAACTTGAGTTTATCCGTGTAGGTCATAGCATTGTGGATGGGGTGGGTCTTGCCATTAAAACGCCTTTGGGTCTCGTTATCCACACAGGTGATTTTAAAATCTCCCAGACTTCGATTGATGGCTTAACGACCGACGTAAACAGGTTTGCCGAGTGTGGTAAGGAAGGTGTTCTGCTGCTGATGTCTGATTCAACAAATGTTGAAAGGGAGGGACATACTATCTCAGACGAGAAGGTAGGCGAAACACTTTCAAAGATTACTGAACAGAGCAGGGGGCGAATGATTGTTGCGCTTTTTGCCTCCAACATTTTTAGAATACAGCAGATAATCGATATTGCAAAGGCAAAAGGCAGAAAGGTCATTTTTGACGGAAGAAGCATTAAAACAAATGTAAGGATTGCAAAAGATTTTGGTTATATTCACGTCCCTAAGGGGTTTGAAATCGATGTTAAGCAGGCCAAGAACTTCCCGGATGATGAAATAGTAATAATTACTACCGGAAGCCAGGGAGAACCCATGTCGGCCCTTGCCCGAATGGCTGGCGGCAGCCATACCCAGATAGCAATCAAAAAGGATGATACTGTTGTTCTTTCATCAAAATTCATTCCAGGAAATGAAAAGGCGATTGCTAAGATTATCAACAGCCTTTACAGACGAGGAGCTGATGTTATTTATGAGAAGATATCTGATATCCACGTATCAGGCCATGCTTTTCGAGAAGGATTAAAGCAGATGATCAATTTGACGAAGCCGGAATATTTTACTCCGATTCACGGGGAATTCAGGCATTTAGTTCTTCATGCACGGTTGGCCGAGCAGATGGGTATTTCAAAGGACAAGATTCTTTTTGCTGAAGACGGTCAGATAATTGAGTTTGATGAAAATGGAGGAAGAGTTCAGGGAAAAGTTGCAACAGGCCGGGTGCTGATTGACGGCAAAGGTATTGGAGATGTAGGCTGGAGCGTGCTTAAGGAAAGACGTATCCTGTCAGAGGACGGCATTGTTGCAGTAACCATGGCCTTTGACGAAGAAACAGGAATTGTGGTATACGGGCCCGACGTCGTTTCCCGTGGTTTTGTGTTTGAAACCAAAACAGGGCATCTTCTGGAAGATGCACAGTGCGTTATCTTAGAGATTGTAGAAGAAATGGCGCCTGAGACGCCTGATCGGACTGAGAAAATACGATCGATGATTCAAAAAGCCTTAAGGGAATATTTCTATTTTACAATAAAACGACGTCCGGTTATACTGACTTTTATTGTGGAAATATAATAAAAATTGAGGGATTGAGGGATTGAGGGATTGAGGGATTGAGGGATTGAGGGATTCAATTGTATAGGAATTTCCTTTCCTGAAATAACAAATATCAAATAACAAATATCAAATAAATTACAATGACCAAAATTCAAAATCCCAAACTCGCCTGCCTGTCCCGTTGGGACGTCAGACAGGTATATGTTTTGGTCATTGAATATTGAAATTTGGGATTTATTTGTAATTTGATGCTTGAAATTTGGGATTTTATAAGTTCATTTAATTTTACCAATTCCTAAATTCCTGAATTATAATCTTAGTGTCTGGTTGAACTGTTAGTAAAAAAAGACTTATGCGCAAGGAAATTATAGGAACTTTGCTGTTTTTTTTCGTTATTTTTATGCTGGGCAGTCTTTTGTCTTACAGCCCCGCAGACCCTTCGATTCACAACGCAAAGGCCTTAGGCTCTACCCACAACCTTTTTGGAGCGTTTGGATCATATTTGGCAAGCGTTTTTATAGGCCTGTTTGGGCTGGGAGCATTCTGGATTCCGATTTTGTTACTTTTTGCGAGTATCCATTTTTTTTGCAAGCATCCCCCCAGAGCGGTTGTTTTGACGATAGTCGGCGGCATTCTGCTGGTTATAACAACAGGGAGTCTTCTGGCATTTCAGCAAAACCATTACCTCATTTTTGGAAGTAAATTTTCATCAGGCGGCATAATCGGCATTCCGCTAAAATCATTTCTTGTAAAGTATGCCAATGCTACAGGCGCCGCCATTATACTGATCCTTGTGTGGATAATCGGTTTTATTCTTGCAACCGGTTTTTCCATGATTAGTTTTATAAGGCTCTGCTGGAGGATGGCTATTGTTGTTTCAAACCGCATAAAAACATTGATTGTCATATGGAAAGAGCGAAGGGCAAAGGTCAAAAAGCTTTCAAAAATAAAAAAAGAGCATAGAAATAAAAAAGAGAAACAAATACAGATAAAAACACCTGAAGCAAAGCATATTAAAGATACCCCGGTTCCAAAACAGGAAGTATTTGAATTCATGCGTGGCAAAACAGGGTTTCAGTTGCCTTCTGTTAATTTGCTTGACAACCCTCAATCTCCGCCGATTTCTGCTAATGATGAAAATTTACGAATGCAGTCAAAACTCCTTGAAAAAAAGCTGGAAGATTTTAGCGTTAAAGGAAAAGTTGTCGCTATATTACCGGGACCTGTTATTACAACCTTTGAATATGAGCCTGCCCCGGGTGTGAAGATTAACAAAATAGTCAGCCTAACAGACGATCTCGCACTTGCCCTTCGAGCGATAAGCATCAGAATCGTGGCCCCTATTCCCGGGAAGGCGGCAATCGGAATTGAGATCCCGAATAGCACAAGAGAGATAGTTAGATTTAAAGAAATTATTATCTCGTCTGTTTTTGAAAAAGCCAGGTCATATCTAACCATCTGCCTTGGGAAGGATATTATCGGCAACCCTGTTGTATCTGATTTGCATAGCATGCCGCATCTGTTAATCGCGGGCGCCACAGGAACAGGCAAGAGCGTGGGCTTAAATGCCATGATTTGCAGCATATTGTATAAATCAAACCCGGAAGATGTAAAATTCATCATGATTGATCCAAAAAGGATAGAGCTTTCAAGTTATGATGGTATTCCGCACCTTATTACTCCTGTGGTAACAGATGTTAAAAAAGCGACCAATGCGCTATTCTGGGCTGTACACGAAATGGAAAAGCGATATGAAATGCTTTCCGAAAAAAAAGCAAAAAATATAAATCAGTATAACAGGAAGGTAGAAAAGGAAGTTAGGAATGCAGAAGGGGATTTACTGGAGAAAATGCCATATATCGTTATTGTAATTGATGAGCTTGCAGATCTTATGATGGAGGCTTCACGGGATGTCGAGGTGGCATTGACACGACTTGCACAGATGGCCAGGGCATCGGGGATTCATTTATTGCTTGCCACCCAGAGGCCTTCGGTGGATGTTTTGACCGGCATAATCAAGGCAAATTTTCCTGCCCGTCTTTCTTTTCAGGTTTCATCCAAGACCGATTCAAGAACCATAATTGATGCAAATGGGGCGGAAAATTTACTGGGAAACGGGGATATGCTTTTTATGCCTCCTGGAACCGCTGGTCTTCAGCGTATCCACGGGGCATTAATATCAGAGGGAGAAATTGCAAGAATTACTGAATTTTTGAAAAATCAGAAAAAACCCGAATATGATCAGTCAGTAACAGAAAGGGTTGTCGAAGAAAAGGCGGGATCAGGCAACGAGGAATATGACGAAAGATATGATGATGCCATAGCCCTTATTACAAAGACAGGGCAGGCATCGATATCTATGGTTCAGCGTCATTTGCGCATAGGATATAACAGAGCGGCCCGCATCATTGAAATGATGGAAAAGGAAGGAATCGTCGGCCCTTCAGATGGCGTTAAGCCAAGGGAGGTTCTTGTTCGCGGATACGATAAGATGCCATGATGTAGCGCCCGTTTTCAGTGGTGCGAAACTTGAAATTGATTCCTTCCGGGAGGCCAAATAAACAAGTTGTTCAATGTTTTCCTTCCTTGATGTATAATTCATAACAGAGAGCCGGTTTCAAAATGTTCAATTTTGTTCGATGTCAAGGAAGATAAAAATTTTAACCACAGGAATACATTGAGTATTTCGAGGATTAAAATTTGAGACTGACGTAGAGATCGGGCAAAAGGGGGCGTTTTGAAATTGGCTCCAGAGGATAATTATGACTAAAGCAATCTATTGGGCAGATCATTATGCCGAGATTAAAAGAACCGGTCAAGAGGCGGTAAAACTGATTAGGCCCGGGAAAAGGGTTTTTATCGGATCATCATGCGGAGAGCCGCAGCATCTCGTTAAAAAGCTTTGTGAAGCATCAGTAAGCTTTACAGACCTTGAGATAGTTCGCCTTATGACCCTGGAAAGCACCCCTTTAACCCTGATCGCAAACAAAACAAAGTGCCAGCGTATGAATATCAGATCCTTTTATCTTGGGTCTGCCGCTCTCAATATCTTCGCAGGAAACATGCGATTTATTACTCCAATAAACCTTTCCGCTGTACCCTTTTTGTTTAAGAACAGACAGCTTCCCATACATGTAGCCCTTATTCAAGTGTCTCCGCCCGATGATTTTGGATGGATGAGCCTTGGCATTTCCGTAGATATAACGCTGGCCGCAGCCATGTCTGCTGATCTTGTGATTGCCCAGGTAAACTACAAGATGCCAAGGGTGCTTGGCCGAAGCTTTATCCATGTTAATGATGTAGATGTAGTTGTCGAATACGAGGAGGATCTTCTTACAATTGGTAAGGCTAAAGAGTCTGAGTCTGCAAATCTTATCGGCAGGCATATAGCCCGACTTGTTGACGATGGTTCAACAATTGAGATCGGCATTGGCGCTACGCCGCAAGCAACCCTTTTAGCCCTCTCTAACAAAAACGATCTTGGAGTCCACACTCAATATCTGACAAACAGCATAATGGACCTTGTATCAAAGGGAGTTATAACAAACCGGAAAAAGGGATTCAATGAGGGAAAGCTGGTGGCAAGCAGCGCAATAGGAACAAGTTATCTTTACGAGTTTTTAGATGATAATCCTGCCATAGAATTTCATCCTTCGGATTATGTAAATGACTGCAGTATTATCTCCTGCCATCACAGGATGGTTTCCATGGACATGGCGACGGCAATAGATCTCACCGGGCAGGTTGCCGCTGATACACTTTCTTATGATTATTTTTCAGGTGTTTCAGGCATGCTCGATTTTATAAGAGGAGCGGCTCGGTCTAAAGGGGGCAAATCGATTCTTATGCTTCCTGCGACATCCATGCGCGGCAAGAAGAGCCGGATTGTCTCGAGACTGAGTGACATGGCCGTAGTAGTTCCAAGAGGTGATGTTCAGTACGTTGTTACCGAGTATGGCGTTGTTAACCTGTTCGGTAAAAGCTTTCAGGAAAGGGCTATGGCCATGATTAGCATCGCTCATCCTGATTTTCGCGATGAGCTTTTTTTTGAGGCCAAGCAGATGGGTCTGCTCAGCGCAGAACGCGAACTTAAAAAATCCATTCACGGCGTTTATCCTCTTGATCTTGAAGAAACAATTGAAATCGAAGGCGAACCAATAACCATCAGACCCGCAAAACCTGTTGATGAAAGAAGAATACAGGAGCACTTTTACAACCAGAAAAAAAGCGATATAATTTCAAGATTTTTTCATGAAAAGACAAGCTTTGTGCGTGAAGAGGCTGAAGGCATGTCGCAGATAGATTATATTAAAGACCTTACCATTATCGCAGTTGTCGGGGAATCCGGTTTTAGAAGGGTTATTGCAATCGGAGAATATTTGCTTGACGAGGCAAAAAACGTGGCAGAGATCGCCTTTTCCGTAAACAGGAAATATCAGGGAAAAGGGCTGGGTAGAATCCTGATGCGAAAACTGTCCGAAGCTGCGCGTGAAAACGGAATTACCGGCTTTATAGCCTATACTTCGCCGCAAAACCAGGCCATGATCATGCTGTGTAAAAGCCTTCCTTACAAAATTACAACTATTTTTGATGGCGATGTTCTTTCACTTAGCTGCAGATTCGATGAATTAAAATAGAGAATTTAGGGGTTGGGGAATTATGAAATCAAAAGCCCTTGAAATAAACCTGGAATCCTATCGTGTTGATGTTAGCATAGATGATAAATATGCAATCCTTCAGGAGGTAATGTCTAAGTATTATGGGCTTAGGGAGGGTTTGAATACCTTTTTGAAGGAGCTTTCTCACCCGTATAAAAACTGGGAATTTATTGTCCGGGAAGCAAGAAATTATTCCCTGAATTATTTTCATCTTCTTCAAAACCATCCTGAAGGGCCTGATGCAGCAGCCATTTTGGTAAATATCTTTAACAATGCCATTGTATCAGAAAGCAAAGTTGAAGTCAGAGCCGATGCTGCCGACAATCTTCTTCTTTTCCTGCAAAAAATCATAAAAGATTCCGGCCGGGATATCAAAAGGTTCATGCCTGTAATCGCTAACTCCTTTGACAGCATCAGGAATTACAAAAAAGACAGTTTCTTTCTGTTTGTTAAAAGCTTCTATCAGATAAAAAGACTGGGTCAGGCAATTTTAAATCATACGCATGAGTTCACAAGCGCGGATTACCAGGCAATCAACCTGGTTTTGTTAAAATATTTCAAGCATACATATTCTTACTGGCTACGGGAGGAAGACCCGCTTGACTGGTTTGAAAAAGAGGCCGGCAATATTGACAGCAAAAAACAGTTTGATGAGATTTTTAAATATATCTCCCACAGACAAATTAACAAATGGCAGTCAATTCTAACAGGGCTGGACAAAACCGCCCGGCAAAATGATATCGACTCTAAAGAAATTTTACAAAATCTGTTAGAAATGCCGGCATACAGCGAGATTGTTGAAATATACAAGGAGATCCCGCAAAGACTGGTTGAAGCGGGCGCAAAAAACGGCAAAGGCAACCTGTGGAAACTTATATTTCTTTTCCATATAATGAAGACGCCCGGGCTTTCAATCGTTTACGAAGAAGCTTTAAGAGATATTAACAGAACCCTTTCCTGGCTTATAGAGCATGAAAAAGGCTGGAATATCCGCAAACTGATAGAGAAAACCTTTTCCATATTAGGAGGGCTGATTGATAAATTTCCTGTCACTGTTTTAAACTGCGTCCTTAATATGGGTAAGGGAGTATACAAAACAGATCAGATCGACCTTGTAAATTTTTTTATTGATCACGTAGTTGGCCTTGGTTTTCAGTCACCAATGATAAAAGGGGTTGGAAGCGACTGGCAAATACAGGTCAACAGCGCACACATACAAAATATAAGGACATGGCTGGAGCTTATTGAGCTTAAGCCCAAATGGTCAACAAGGCTTCTTTCCCACCTTACGATTCATCTATCTTTATGCGGCGTTTTTATCAAGGATACCGACCTGTTTCCCCGTGATATCACACGATTTTTAAACAGCGATATCAGCCCTGTATATAATCTTGCCAAACAGCTCACAAGGCTCTTTCCTGTATATTTTAATGATATAGGCGCTGAAGGAATGCTGAGGGATACATCAACACAGTTAGATGAATTAACGCACCGAAAGGATGTTCTTATACATTTTCTGCGAAAACAGAGCCATGTTGAAAGCAGCAACCGGATGATCAGCTTTATGGAAGCGGTTATTAATTTCTGGCAAACCAGAGGCAGGAAGTTTCTCAAGCCTTTTATACCGCCCGGTATTTTTGATCAAATCGATACACGCGGTCCTTATATTGATGGCGTTCACAGGGTAATGTTACACCTTAAGGCAAAGGAGCAATATTTGCCGGCCGACCTTATTGCTTTAAATGAAAAAGAACTGCAAAGCCATCTATCAGATATTACAAAGGTATCTGAAAAAGATATTAACCGGGTAAAATTAGCCATATCCTTTTACAAACTTCTGCATCAAAAATACGATCTCACATCAGGCTTAAAATCAGACAGCGAAATCGACCATTATCTTTCGCAGTTTAAAATCGATGCATTCCCGGATATAGATGCGCTTAAAAAAGCTCTTATTGAACCTGATTTACAGAAAAGGCTTTACATGCTGCTTGATTATCTTGAGCTGCTCAAAAAAATCATAATTTCTTCAAAATCGTATGAGGTTAGAGAAGATATTTATAAGAAAAGACATTTTGCTGTTGATATACCGTCTATGTATGGGTTTTACCGCGAAAGAAAATTTGATGCGCTTGGGCTGACCTTTCGGATAGAATCAATAGCCAATGTTCTGTTTGAGGAATTGGTTGAAAGTATTGATCTTAGCATTATCACCAGAGCCACCTTTTATCAGATTTATGACCTCTTAATATTGTTTAACAGCGCGCTAAAGTTAAATGGGATTTCATCAATCGAGATGGAGCGTCAACTCGATTTCTTAGCCCATCTGTTCGAGGTAAGAGGCTTTACCTTTACCCAGTATGTCGATATATTCAAAGGCTTTACACTCGCTGTAAAAAATATAATTAATGATTATTTTCATAATATTCATGAACAGAATCTAACCGTAATAATGGCTCAAACCCCTGTTGACCGCATTTTAGAGAAATATCTTCCCGGCGAGGGTATGATTGACTCTGAAGGGCTGGCGTACAGGGTGTCGGAAATTTTCTTCCGTGACAGGCTTGCGCTGTCATTAGGGCTTCAGCAGCTTGACCTGTTTTTAGGTCGAATACTGAATACACTTTTTCACCAGTCGGACAAACTGTCTAAAGATAAGCTTCACCAGCTTCTCAACTATGACCCTCAACGGGCTTTGACCCATTTTGTGCCGGTAAACAAAAAGGTTTTTGGATTGATATATCTTGGCAACAAAGGGTTTAACATAATTAAGCTGAGAAATTACGGTTTGCCGGTGCCTCCGGGTTTTATTATTACTACGGAGGTATTCCGTTCAAGAGAGGTAATCGACAATTTTCCTCCAGCCCGGCAGTATTTCAGGAAACAGATTTGCAGCCTGATATCTGACCTTGAAAAGGTTACGAAAAAAGTGTTTGGAGACCCGAAAAATTCTTTGCTCATTTCTGTTAGAAGCGGAGGAGCTATTTCACAACCGGGAATGATGGATACCTTCCTTAATGTTGGATTAAATGAAAAGATTGCAGCCGGGATTGCCTCACAAACCGGCAATATCTGGTTTGCCTGGGATAATTATCGCAGGTTTCTCCAGTGTTATGGCATGTCATTTAATCTTGAGAGGAATGATTTTGACGCAATTATTAATGAGTTCAAGCAGCGTCTGAGCATTCCTTATAAAAGAGGGTTTCCTGGCAAAGAGATGAGAAAAGTGGCACTGGCTTATAAGGATATGATAAGGGATGCCGGTATTGATATTATAGAAGATCCGTTTGAACAACTGTATTTCGCAATAAAAAGCGTGCTTGGGTCCTGGAAATCATCAAAAGCCAAAGCTTACCGTAAAATTATGGGCATATCAGATGACTGGGGCACGGCCGTTACTGTTCAGAAAATGGTTTTCGGCAATCTTGGCCAACAGGCAGGTTCAGGAGTTTTTTTTACCCACAATCCGAGATGGTCCGGGGATACCTTAAAGTTGTGGGGCGACTTTACACTCGGAAATCAGGGTGAAGATGTGGTTTCAGGCCTTGTCAATACCATGCCGATTTCAATCAATCAGCAGGATATTGAAATGAGGGAAACCGACATAACCCTTGAGTCACATTTTCCGGTTATTTTCAAGGCATTGAAAGATTGGTCCAGTGAATTAGTCTATAAAAAAGGTTGGAGCCCGCAGGAAATCGAGTTTACATTTGAGGGCCCTTCAATAAAGGATTTGTATCTGCTCCAGGCCAGAGATATGACTATGAGAGAGAGGAAAAAAGTTTTGACCTTTGATCCCGGAAAAATATCAGAGGACAAATATTTAGGGCATGGTATCGGAGTCAGCGGCGGGGCAATGAGCGGACGCGTGGTTTTCAGCCTGGATGAAATCGATAAATGGAGAAAGCTGGAGCCTGAAACATCTTTAATCCTTCTCAGAGCAGATACTGTTCCAGATGATATTCAGGAAATATATGCCGCCGACGGCCTGCTTACCGCGCGGGGAGGGTTAACATCCCATGCCGCTGTCGTGGCTCACCGGCTTGGCAAAACATGTGTGGCTGGATGCGTGGATCTTGTCTGCAATGAAAAGAAAAAAAACTGCCTTTTCAACCGTGTATCATTAACATCCGGTGATTATATAAGCATCGACGGTCGTGAAGGCTCTGTTTATCACGATTTTATTAATATCAAAGAAAGTTGACGGCGTCGCAAAAAGTCACGTTCCAAGTCATTGCGAGGAGTGTTGGCGACGAAGCAATCTCAAAAAGGAAATTCCTATACAATGAACTTATAAAATCCCAAATTACAAGCATCAAATTACAAATAAATCCCAAATTTCAATATTCAATGACCAAAACATGTTTGGAGTTTCAAATTTAGGTCATATACGGGTTTGGGATTTTGAATTTTGGTCATTGTAATTTGT
>CBDAFK010000156.1:0-7391 GCA_965195235.1 uncultured Desulfobacterales bacterium
AAAACCACGTATGAGTTCAGTAAGTTATATATTCTTTGTGCCTGTCCTTGGCACAAGTCGTGGAGTGCTGGTTAAAAAAGACCGATGAATCATTTCGCTTGAAAAATTGAATTTGGCTCCTTTACCGCCTTGACTTTGATAGAAATCAAGGGTGCAAAACTTGAATTATAAGTATGTTTCATTGAAAAAATCAAGATTGATATTGTCAAAGATAAATTATGTTTTATAATATGAGTTTTGATTTCAAACTTTTTGCCCATAAATAACCTGAGGTTTTTTGAGACGGTTGTGAAGGGAAATATACTATAAGGAAAAATTATGGCTGAATCTGACAGAGATGACCTTATCAGCATTATTGACGGAGATGGAAAGGATGTAGATATACCTGCTATTCTACCTTTAATGCCTGTTCGGGATGTAGTGATCTTTAATGATATGTTGCTTCCTCTTTTTGTTGGACGTGAAAAGTCGGTGCGCGCTGTAGAAGAGGCTGTAACAAAGGATAGTTTTTTAATGCTGGTTACCCAGAAGGATCCAAATGTTGAGAACCCAAAGCCCAATGAAATCTACACGGTTGGAACCGTCAGCCGTATCCTTCGCATGTTAAAGCTTCCTGATGGGAGTGTTAAAGCCCTTGTGCAGGGAATTTCCAAAGCGCGGATTGTAAGGTATGTAAAAAAAAAGGATTTATATCTTGTAAAAATTGAAATTATTTCTGAAAACCCTGTGAAAAAAACAAGCCTTAAAGTTGAGGCCATGATGAGGAATGTCCGGGACTATTCTAAGAAGATCCTGGCGCTTCGCGGGGAATTAACAGGTGATGTGAGCAGTATTCTGGAAAGCATAGATAATCCAGGCAAGCTTGCAGATCTTGTTGCCTCGAATTTAAAGCTGAAAATAAAGGAGTCGCAAACAGTACTGGAATATATCGATCCTGTAAAGCGTCTCAATAAAGTAAACGATCTGCTTTCCCGTGAAGTCGAACTTTCATCCATCCAGGCCAAGATCCAGTCTGATGTCAGGGATGAAATTTCTAAAAATCAGCGAGATTATTTTTTAAGGGAGCAGATGAGAGCTATCCATAAGGAATTGGGTGAGCATGATGAAAGAAAACAGGAAATAACCGACTACAACAAAAGGATCAAAAAAGCAAGGATGTCAAAGGAGGCGGAGAAAGAGGCGAAAAAACAGTTAAAACGACTGGAACAGATGCATCCTGACTCTGCGGAAGCTTCGGTAATACGAACCTATCTGGACTGGCTTGTTGATATGCCCTGGAGCGTAACGACCAAAGGTGTAATCAATATAAAGAATGCAAAAAAGGTGCTTGACGCTGACCATTATGCTCTTGACAAGGTAAAGGACCGCATACTGGAATATTTAAGCGTTCGTAAGCTTAACCCTGAGAGCAAAGGCCCGATTCTTTGCTTTATCGGTCCCCCCGGCGTTGGAAAGACCTCGATGGGTCGCTCAATTGCCCATGCCATGAAACGAAAGTTTGTGGGCATTTCTTTGGGAGGCATTCGTGATGAAGCAGAAATAAGGGGCCACCGTCGTACATATATAGGGGCTTTGCCCGGACGCATATTACAGGGGCTGAAACAGTGCGGCACAAGAAATCCTGTTTTTATGATGGACGAAATCGACAAGCTTGGGTCCGATTTTCGCGGCGATCCTTCTTCCGCGCTTTTAGAGGCCCTCGATCCTGAGCAGAATTTTGCATTTAGCGATCACTATCTTAACCTGCCTTTTGATCTATCAAAGGTTATATTTATACTTACAGCAAATCTAACAGATACTATTCCTTCAGCGCTTTTGGACAGGATGGAGATTATTTCACTTTCCGGATATACGGAAGAGGAAAAAAGGATCATTGCCCAAAAGTACCTTTTGCCGCGACAGATAAAGGAAAACGGTTTAAAGTCCAAAACCATGAGTATCAGCGCCGGGGCATTGCAGCAATTAATTAGAGAATACACATCAGAGGCAGGCTTAAGAAACCTTGAACGGGAGATAGGAAACATATGCCGAAAGGTGGCTCGCAAAATTGCCGAAGGAGAAAAAAGACTTTTTCATATTACAAAAGGCAATCTGCAAAAATATATGGGTGTGCCAAAATATTTTCCTGAAATGGACCAGGAAGACAGTCAGGTCGGCTTGTCAACAGGCCTTGCCTGGACGCAGGCCGGCGGCGAGGCTCTGTATGTGGAAGCCTCTTTGATTAGAGGCAAGGGTGATTTGATTGTAACCGGACAGCTCGGAGATGTAATGCAGGAGTCTGCTCGTGCAGCCGTGACTTATGCCAGGGCAAATCTTAGTTCCTATAAAATAAAGGAAAATTTCTTTGAAAATCATGATGTGCATATCCATGTTCCTGCAGGTGCAATACCAAAAGATGGGCCGTCTGCCGGCATTGCAATGGCAACAGCGCTTATTTCCACCCTGACCAATAGGCCGGTTTGCAAAGATGTTGCCATGACGGGCGAGATTACTCTTCGAGGCCGGGTTCTTCCTGTAGGGGGTTTGAAGGAAAAATCTCTTGGTGCTTTAAGGGCCGGGATTCATACTATTATATTGCCTGAAAAGAACAAAAAGGATTTGACCGAAATTCCGGCGAATGTAAGGCGAAAGATAAAATTCGTTCTTGTAAGCAATATGGATGAAGTCATTAGTATATCCATTGAAAAGCAAAAGAAATCAAAGCAACGGGCAGTTAAATGAAAATACTTGCAGTTGATACGGCCGTAAAAAGTTGCAGCGTTGCGATAGTTGATAAAGAATCCGTGCTGGCCGAGCTTACCCTGAGTATCGAACAGACACATTCAAAACACTTAATGGAGATGATAAATACCGCTACTAAATTATCGGGCATTATTGTTTCCGAATTAGACGGATTTGCGGTAACAAGGGGCCCTGGAAGTTTCACCGGTCTTCGAATAGGAATAAGTTCAATAAAGGGGCTGGCTGCGGCAATCCGCAAACCTTTAGTAGGTGTTTCAAGCCTTGATGCGCTTGCAAGGCAGTGTTTTTTTTCTCAATATCTCATCTGTCCTCTTTTAGATGCCCGCAGGGGGGAGGTCTATTTTTCACGTTACGGGTTTAACGGCAATATTTTGAAAAAAGAGATTGACGAGCAGGTTCTGCCGCCTGACGAAGCTGTTTGTGATATTAACGAAGCATGCATATTTGTTGGAGACGGCGCATTTGTTTATCAAAAGGTTATCAGGGATAAGTTGGGACCCCTTGCGCATTTTGCTTTGCCCGGTCAAAGCGCTATTCGGGCTTCGACGATAGCAAATATCAGCATGGATAGATTTAAAAACAATGACACAGATGATATTCGCAGTTTTGTGCCCTTTTATATACGAAAATCATATGCTGAACTAAGCTCTCATTGACATTATTATTTGATTTGATATAAAATAAATTTAAGACAAGCTCTTCGACTTTTTACGAGTTCATCAAATCAAAGCTTTTTTAAAATAGGCGCACTAAATGAATAATTTTTCCCGGCCCGATCAACCAAGCCAAACAGCATTTCCTCTGGCAAAAGCCGGATATCCCTTGATTTTAGCTTCAGCATTTATAACCGCTGTATTTGCTCTGTTGGAACTGACTGCTTTGTCTTTGACAGGGCTGGCAGTTACCGTTTTTATCTGTTATTTTTTCAGAGACCCGGACCGTGTTGTTCCCAACAAGAATGGCGCGGTTGTTTCGCCGGCAGATGGAAAGGTTGTTGAGGCGTGCATCAAGGAGAACAACCCCTATTTTGAAGGTCGTTGCCTTAAGATAAGCATCTTCATGTCGGTGTTTAATGTTCATGTAAATCGCATTCCGCATGAAGGAAAGATTGAAAAGATTGATTATTATCCAGGAAAATTTATTCCCGCAAATTTCAACAAAGCATCAACAGACAATGAACGAAATGCGGTTTTTATTAAAACAGACCAGGGGAAAAAATATTGTGTTGTCCAGATTGCGGGGCTGATTGCCAGGCGAATTATCTGCAAAGTTCATGACGGCGATAAAATGGTCCGTGGGCAGCGTTTTGGTATGATATGTTTTGGCTCACGACTTGATGTTTATTTGCCTGATGACACAAATCTAAATGTATGCATTGAAGACAAAGTAAAGGCAGGAACATCGATATTAGGATATTTATCATGAAAAGAAAGAAGATTGACAAAAAGGGCTTTGGCCGCGGGATATATATTCTGCCGAATATCTTTACATCTCTTAATATTTTTTGCGGTTTCTATGCAATTATATCTACTATAGACGGCAAATATATTGCAGCGGCTATAGCGATAATAATCGCGGTTGTATTTGATATTTTAGACGGTAAAATCGCCAGGGCTACAAAGACTGCAAGCAGATTTGGTGTGGAATACGATTCTCTTGCAGACCTTATATCCTTTGGTCTTGCTCCAGGGCTAATGATTTACTTGTGGGCGCTTAAACCTCTTGGGAGGATTGGGTGGCTTGGTGCATTCCTTTTTATGACATGCGGAGCGCTCAGGCTGGCCCGTTTTAATACACAGACGGGCGGCGGCGGCAGCAGCGAGTATTTTATCGGCCTTCCAATACCGGCTGCAGCAGGCATGGCCGCAACTACGGTCTTGTTTTGTCATAGATTCAATATTGCAGGGAATGCAAATCCTGTGGTAATTATTATAATGCTCTATATGCTTGCCTTTTTAATGGTTAGTACTATTAAATATTATAGCTTTAAAAAGAATCCCGAACTTTTTCGAAAGATGAATTTTAATGTTTTGGTTACTGTAATACTGGTATTAATTTTTATCGCTGCTCAACCGCCCATTGCCTTGTTTCTTTTAGGGCTTGTATATGTCGCGTCAGGTCCCATCATTACAATAAGGCATCATAAACTTATAAAACAAAAAGAGGCTGAATCCCGTTAGGTTTTGTATTATCATGACAAAAAAATATTCTATTTCAGTTATTCCGGGTGACGGAACAGGCCCGGAAGTTATAACAGAGGGTATCAAAACAATTGAAACAGTTGCGGATAAATGCGGTTTTATCTGCAAATTTACCCATTACGATATTGGCGGTGACCATTATAAAAAAACCGGAGAGATCTTGCCGGACAAGGTTCTTGAGTCGCTTGCGCTGTCGGACGCAATATACCTCGGCGCCATCGGTCATCCTGATGTCAAACCGGGTATTCTTGAAAAGGGCATACTTTTAAAACTCAGGTTTCATTTTGACCAGTATATTAATTTAAGACCAATTAAGCTGTATGAAGGGGTCAATACTCCATTAAAGGGCAAGGGGCCTGAAGATATTGACTTTGTCGTGGTGCGTGAGAATACTGAAGGTCTTTACACAGGCGCCGGCGGCTGCTTAAAGCGCGGAACTCCTGACGAAGTCGCGATACAGGAATCGATAAATACACGCAAAGGAGTGGAAAGATGCATAAGATATGCCTTTGAATATTGCAGAAAACGCGATAAGGCAAAAAAACTGACTCTTTGCGGAAAGACCAATGTGCTGACCTTTGCCTTTGACTTGTGGGAACGCACCTTTAATGAGGTTGCAAAAGAGTATCCGGATATTAAAACAGATTATGCGCATGTTGATGCTGTCTGCATGTGGATGGTAAAAAATCCTGAGTGGTTCGATGTTATTGTTACCGATAACATGTTTGGGGACATTATTACCGATCTGGCAGCAATTATACAGGGCGGGATGGGGGTTGCGGCAGGAGGAAATATCAACCCTGATGGCGTTTCAATGTTCGAGCCGATTGGCGGGTCTGCTCCAAAGTATACCGGCAAGCAGGTAATCAATCCGATTGCCGCGATTTTAGCGGCTAAACTTATGCTTGAAACATTAGGTGAGCATAAAGCAGCCTCTTTGATAGAAGAGGCGGTAAGAAAGGTTCTGCGAGACGATCTAAAGGATGTCGCGGCAGGGAAGATGGGATTTACGACAAAAGAGGTTGGCGACCTTGTGTCAGAATATATTAAAGGAAAGTAATCATGTCCGAAAAGAAGTTTAATGTCGCAGTGGCAGGCGCTACAGGCGCTGTCGGGAATCAGATGATAACCTGTCTCGAAGAGAGGAACTTTCCTGTCAAGTCTATTAAGCTTTTGGCTTCCAGTCGATCTGCTGGCCGCAAGCTTCGTTTTAGCGGAGATTTGGTGGAAGTTGAAGAATTGAATGAAAATTCTTTCAGAGGCATGGATATTGCCCTTTTTTCGGCGGGCGGGGGTATAAGTAAAAAGTTTGCGCCAATTGCCGCAAAGGACGGGTGCATTGTTGTTGATAATTCCAGCGCCTGGCGGATGGATCCCGAGGTTCCGCTTGTCGTTCCTGAAGTCAATCCTCATGCAGTTGCACAATACACAAACAAAGGTATTATTGCAAATCCGAACTGTTCTACAATCCAGATGGTTGTGTCTATTGATCCTATTTACAGGAAATGCGGAATAAAGAGGATTGTGGTTTCAACATATCAGGCTGTATCCGGCACAGGGAAGAAAGCAATTGATGAACTTTTTGATCAAACAAGATCCATGATCAATTTCATCGATTGTAAGATAAATGTATATCCACACAGGATAGCTTTTAATTGCATTCCGCATATAGATGTGTTTCTAAATAATGGATATACCAAAGAAGAAATGAAGATGGTAGATGAGACAAGAAAAATTCTGGGAGACAATAATATAGGGATCACGGCGACAACGGTTCGTGTTCCGGTATTTTTCAGCCACTCTGAATCGATCAATATTGAAACCAGAAAGCATATCACAGCAAATGAAGTAAAGTCTCTTCTTGAAACAGCTCCCGGCATTAAAGTTGTTGATGATCCTGAAAAGAATATTTACCCTCTTGCTATTGATGCTGCCGGCCAGGATTTGACATTGGTAGGTCGCATCAGGGAGGATGAATCGATTCAAAATGGAATAAATATGTGGGTTGTTGCCGATAATATAAGGAAGGGGGCTGCCACCAACACGGTTCAGATAGCGGAAATTCTGGCAAAGGACTATTTGTAAAGACCAAAAAAGAAATTGCCAATTGAGGGATTGAGGAATTGAGGAATTGAGGGATTGAGGGATTGAAAAAAAATGAACATCGAACATCGAACATCGAACATCGAATCTTGAATGGGAAAAGATAAAGAAACAGAGGTCAGAACTTTTGAACCGTGAACCTTGGAACCTTGAACCCTAAACCTTTGTTTCTCATTTGGTGTTTGTTTTTTTATTCGATTTAATAATAATTTGAGGAGCGGAGCGACATCATTATTCGACGTTGGACGTTCGATGTTCGATGTTGGACGTTCATCTTTCAACATAGGGGTTAGGGATTGAGGAATTGAGGAATTAAAATCAGTAGCCCGCCGCAGGCGGATCAAT
>CBDAFK010000157.1:0-10622 GCA_965195235.1 uncultured Desulfobacterales bacterium
TCCAATTCCCTGATGCAGATCTGTGCCTGCAATAGACTCCAGCTTAGATGCCTTTATTTTTTCAAGAGGTATTTTAAAAGAGGCAGCCGCTTTTAGAATCTTTTTTAGACGATTTGAGTCCTTATCCTGAGAAAGATATATCTTAAAGAAACTTCTTCGGCCAGCCTTGAGAGCTTCAAATACAGGATGAATTCCATAAAGTATTTCTGACTTCATATTATAACCTAAATTGAGCGATTTTTTACTAGATCTGCGCCGATCTCTTGCGCATAAAGGCTTCGCAAAAATCCTCGACATATCCACGGGTATGCCTGCGGTTTTTGCAAATCCTTATGCATCAAGATCTCAGCACATATCTTCGCAAAAAATCGCTCAACTTAGGTTTAATTAACAATTAGTTATTATCAATTGACCTGCCGCGACGGGCGCGAGCACGGCGGGTTATTGATTATTTGTTTTATGTTTTTATATTTAGTGCCTGAACGGAAACCCCTCATTTCGTAGGTTGGGTTGAACGATTTTAAAATGTTGGGTTTCGCTGCGCTCAACCCAACCTACAAGATTAAGAATTTACAATTCATAAAATAATGAAGCGAAACCCAACGAAGCTGTATAGGATACTTTTAGCTCAGGCACCAAATATGCGCTTTTCCCAGGTAGCTGGTTTTTATTCCACTTTTACTGTGCTTGCCTGAGGTCCTTTTTCTCCTAATTCTTCCACAAAACGTACCTTCATTCCAATCTTAAGATCTTTGAACTTATTACGCAGTACGCTGTTTTTATGAAAATAAAACTCTCTGCCATCTATCGTGGTTATAAAGCCGTAACCTCTTTCCGGAAAGAGTGCGCTGACAATGGCGCGAGGTGTCTCTTCATGGTGTTTCACTTCCCTGCGCCGCTCTCTATCATAATCTTCAATCTGACGTCGTGCCGCACGGAAGGCATCTCCTATGGAAACATAAAGATCTTCATGGGGCTCTCTTTTTATCACTATCTCTCCACCAGGTACCGTTATATCGATCCGCGTATTGAACAAAACTCCCTTATGATGACGCCGGTGAGGAGCCTCAACCAGCACCCTGCATCTCATGATCTGGTCATAAAAGAGGTCTAATTTTTGCGCTTTTTCGCGAATCGCGTCTTCGATTGTCTCGGTAAGATCAAAGTTGCGGGCAGTAATCTGCAATGGAATTTTCATTGTATTTCCTCCTCTTCATCAGTCATCATTCTTTTTCCGCGGGCGGCCGGTCGGGGAACATGTAAGGGCTTCCCTTTTCCTGGGATTCAAACACATCCTCGCTGATTTCATCCACATCAGCGCTGGGTTTAAAAGCTGCTTTGCCTGGAGCGCGGTCCTCACGTTCCCATATTAGCTTATTGATTTCGAGGTAATCGACAACAGCCGTAAAGCCCATGACATCGGTCAGGATTCGCAATAGAATCAGGTGTTCGTTTTCACCCGGTATAGCACCTTCCAGGTAAACTACTCCATTTCGGCAGGAGACTTCGAGCTCTTCCAGATCGACTCGACCGTCATTGCGGAAATGTTCAAGAATCGCCATCCGCAGTTCCTCGTCGGTCAGATTCTTATATTCATCCGGTAGTTCTGCAGATGTAATTACCTCCCTCGCACGAGGCAGCTTTTTTTGTTTTTCCTCGTATTTTCGAGCACATCTGCGGCACAGACGGGTTGCCGGGAATGTCTCCAGCCGTTTCAACGAGATCAGCTTCTTGCAGCTTTCACAGATTCCATAGCTCCCCACGGGAATTTTGCATAGCGCCAGATCGATCTCTTCGATTTCATCCTTTTCAAGTTCATCCAACTGGTCGAAAAGACTTGTTTCATCAGCCTTTTGAGCTTCTTCTTCCATCTCAATATCCCGTTCTCCAAGAGCCTGCCAATCAGATTCCAGCCTGCGAATCCGTTCAAATATCTCCCGGCGCTGCTTGAGGAGCGCTTCTCTTAAATGCGTCATATCCTGCTTAGTCATAATTATTCCTCCTGCCAAAAAAAGGTCTAATAGCTCAGCTACAAAGACACCAATCCCTAAATCCCACCCACAGATTTCGCAGATTCCCGCAGATTATTTAATCATCCAATCATCCAATTCCTCAATCATACACTTATCCTGCCGGTTTTCCAGAGAGCAACAGCACTGTAGGTTCTTGCCCAGAAATTTGCTTTTTCTTCTGCTGGATACTTAAAAAAATCCTGGGTCCAGTTGAAAGAAGGATTTTGATACATATCTCGGAGAATGTTTGCAATGTGTTTTGGTTTCCAGTTTGCATTGATAAGAAAATCGTAAACAAAACCCATTATTTTTTTCGGTTGAAGAGCCGAAGGATTCGGAAAATAAAGAATATTTCTTGCCCAGTCAGGAATGTTTTCCTCTTTTTTTGCATATTCCAGGGCAAATCCTCTTGGAATATCTTCCTGGCTTTCAAAATCCCGGTGAAAAAGATAAAGGTCGGATGATTTGTATTCACGAATAAAATCTATCAATCTTTCATTGGAGCATGGTATAAAACCGGAAAAGCTCTGGGATCGATCCGCTGCCTTTTCCAGATCCCACATGCAATCCAGAATATAATCTATATCTGTCTCTTTGTTTGCGTTCTTTCCATCAAAACAGGTGCCGATCACATCCACAAGAGGACCCTGGTGAAATTTCCCATATTTTTCCTGATTTTTTTTGTGCAGGCTGAAAGGACTTCGAATGGAACGCATAAAAGGTGAACCTTCGCTCCAGGAATTGTCAAAATTGATGCAGCGGTCGTAACTATCGGAAATAGCAACCGGAAGCAAGCCACTGATTTCATTATCCTTAAAGGCTTTCATGGTAAGAAGGGAGATATACTCCGCAATCTTACCGAGCCCGCTAAAAACACGCGCTGCATCAAGCGAAATCCCATACAAACGCCTGATGTCATCAGGATCGATAAAATTACATGCCTTAATAAGATCTTCTTCCAGGAAACCGATTTTTTTTAACTCTTCCGTAGCTCGATATCCCAAAAGATTTTGAAAGAGAATATGTCCGCCTGAAGGTGTGTAATCCAGGAGATAAGGGATACCCCTTGATCGAAAGAGGTTTTCAAGAAAACGGATAACAGGAATTATCTGGCCGAACAATTTCCTCTGGGTTTCCTTGTTTTCATACAGTTTGTGGTTTTCTTCTGCAAGAAAAATCTCAAAATCAAGCGGCATAAGCACTGACTGAGATTTCTCTCCGATAACAGGAAGATGAACCTGCAGACCTCTTTGAAGTGTAAGGTTTTCAAGTTGATTGACGGGCTTTGCTATTGCCGGAAAGACAGGATCGCACGCTTCTGCAGAAAGCTCATTGCCTGCCGCAATGACATAATGACTGAATTGATAACAGTTTTTCAAACGATCAATCACACGATGGTAATATTCTTGAGCATTCATAAGTTCCTAACTCCAAGCATTTCACTATCCGGCAAACCCATTGAACCGCAAAAGCGAGCGAATCTGAAAATAGCAAACTTCCTTACGGTCGAAGCTCCCCGTCCCGCTGAAGCGAGACTGTGTGGAGCTTCAATTCATATTAGATACACTGAATTGTTCCTTGAAGTTATAATATCTTTATTTTATGATTGATGAACTCGTAAAAAGTCGAAAAGTACCATTTTTCGTCATTCCGTCCCGGATCGGAGTCCGGGATGACGACCAAGCCGGGCACGTAGTGACACGAAGTGAAGCATCAGCGCTAACCTTTAGCGCTATCCAGTCTATTCAACTACTTACGAGGATTCTGGACTCCGGCTTGTCTGCCACAGGCACGGTTTTCACCGGAGTGACGACTTTTTACGAGTTCATCATGATTAAATAAATGGTTAAGTTTTAAATAATCATAGCAACTTGTCGAGCACAAAACAAATGATAAGTTCTAACTAAAGCGCCTAAAGTGAACTAAAGTGAAAGAATTCTGTCAATTTTATAAAAAAACGGAGCGGAGCGACTCATTCAATCAACAATCAACAATCAACAATTTTTTGTTTTGTAAGCATTAATTGACTTTAACACCCCCCCATACCCCCCTCGAGGGGAGATTAAAGGGGGGTGTTAGTGGTCGAAGTTAGAACCATGTCCGATAAAGCTAATGGTGGGAGAATGAGGGACAAAAGAGGAGTCCTTGTATTGATTGACGGAGCCATGGGCGAAGGAGGGGGCCAGATATTGCGAACATCTCTGGCTCTTTCGATATGTTCAGGTAAACCTTTTCGTATCGTAAACCTGCGCGCACGTCGCAAGAAACCGGGTTTCAGACATCAGCACCTGGTCTGTGTCAATGCTGCGGCAAAGATCGGTGGCGCCAGGATCGAAGGTGCGACGCTTGGCTCTCAGGAATTGATGTTTGCCCCAACGACCATCAAACCTGGTCATTACCATTTTGACATCGGTACTGCCGGCAGCACTACTCTGGTGTTGCAGTCAGTGCTTCCTGCCTTGCTGATCGCAGACGGGCCGTCAACACTAATACTCGAAGGCGGCACGCATAACCCTTTTGCGCCTTCGTTTGATTTTTTACAACAGGTCTTCCTGCCAATCATCAACCAGATGGGGCCAAAGGTCGAAGCGCGCCTGGAACGTCCGGGATACTATCCCAAGGGGGGAGGCAGGTTAAGCGTGACAATCCAGCCTGCTAAAAAACTGCAAGCATTGTGTCTCCATGAACGAGGAAAAATTCGAGAGCAGTGCGCCACCGCCACTGTGGCCGGCCTGCCCCGTCATATTGCGCAGAGGGAGATCAATGTGATCGGGCAAAAGCTTGGATGGCAGGAAGAATGCCTCAATATCAGGGAAGAACCCGCTGACATGGGTCCCGGCAACATCGTTACCATTGAGATTAAAAGCGAGTACATCTCAGAGGTATTTACCGGTTTTGGCGAGCGAGGCGTGAGAGCGGAAATCGTGGCAGAAAGGGTCGCTAAAGCAGCTCTCCGCTATCTGGATGCCGGTGTGCCTGTCTGCGATCATCTTGCTGATCAATTGCTCCTTCCCTTTGCCCTGGCAGGCGGCGGATCTTATAAGACCCTGAAACCGACTACGCACACCAGGACAAATTCCGAAGTATTGAAGCTTTTCATGGACATCGGAATCAGCATGGACCGGATCAGCAAGGACATCTGGCAAATTACTCTTTTCCAGAGACCTTTGAAAAATGTTCAATGCTCAGGTGAGCCTTTTCAAAATACCGGGTCTTGCCAAAAACCGATAAACCGATTTTGTCTATTATTTTCATCTTTCTTTTTTCATTTTCTATATTAATATACGGCGTTCTGACACCCTGGAGAATCATAGTTTCCATGTTGGCCTTATCAAGCTGATTGTTAAATTTTTCAGCCATTTGTACATTTTTAAAATAGAATCTCTTTTTGTCCATGAGTGCAGCAAATATATTCACAGCATTTTTAGCTTCATCCAAAAAAGACAGCATAAAATCCAGGCATTCAAAAAAATCATAGCCTGAGCTGTCCGTTTTCTTAAAGAAATCACATAAGAACAGGACTTCATTCCCCGATAGCTCACAGGTTGAATTTCTCAGTCTTACCTTAACAAGGGTTTTCGATTTTTCGCTAACATGCTCATCGATTGCTGCTAAAAGTTTTTTATCGAGTTTCTTTGAGATATTAAGACGGGTTAAAAATTGACCTGTAACCGACTGAGGCATTACAAGCGTCAATTTGCCTTTGTTGTCTGGGAAATGTATAGCCGCTTCGATCTGTCTGAAACAAAGATAATCCAATATTTTCTTTTCATCTTTTTTGCTGTAATCATGGCTTTGCAGAATATTTTCCAGTTGTATCTGTATTGATTCGTCAGGGAAAAAAATAAGCTCTATCAGCGAATCATTTTCACAATCGGAATTGTCAGCAATTATTTCTTTGAGTTCATCAATGGAAGGGTTTGAAAATGTTGAATCAATATAATGCATTACCATACTGTTCAGGCGTATGCCTTCAAGGGAAATCTTTGCGATTCTTTCAGCGAGCAATATGCATTTATCATTTGCGTTCATAATATTTAAGGTAACCGTAGACGGGTTCAGAGGTTTAATAGTATAACCCTTTGATTTTTGCCGGGCAAGAAGGTTTTGGTGTTTCGCAGTTTCAGTTCCGGCATATCATGATTTTTGATCTACCGGTGGGAGTTGGTATCTTCTCAACAACTCTAAAATACCCTTTTAATGTTCTTGTCTCATGCCTCAAAATGTAGAAAGCCCTTTTGGCACCCATAGAAAAGAGTCGAATATAAAACAAAACTCTTATCAATGCACTCTTCGGAACATCGTGTTCCATCATGATAAAGGGCTTCCCGGCCTTGAGAACACGAACAATTTCCCTCAGAACTCGATCTTGAGTTTCCCCCTTCAATTCGTAAAAAGCATGCGTGCATGTTACTGCGTCGAACTCATTTGGCTTAAAAGGAAGATAAGCCACATCGGACTCCACTAAAGAGATATTCACATACATTTTATTTTTTTCCTGGCCGACTTTCAGCATGCCACTGGAAAAATCGGCCCCTACCACAAGCCCTTCAGGGCCTATCTTTTCCCTTAGGAACAACAGCACAGACCCCGTTCCGGTACATATATCCAGCACGCAATCACCTTCTTTTACCGGTACCTTGTCTGAAAAGAATTTCCTCAAGGCTCCCTGCGCATCAACAGAATGAAGAGCAACAAATTTGTCGTAAAACCGAGAAAATGCATTGTAATATGAACGCCTGAAGTTTTTCATAACTTTTTTCTGTAACGATAAAGCGTCATCCCGTTCCATGGCGTATCCAACCCCAGCTCCTGGTTGGATATTTGGTCAATGGTTTGGTTGGTTTTGATACTGAAATAAGGAAATCCAACGCCTTCCTTTCCAGGGTCCAAATGATTCTGGGATTATTGCTGGTGTGGTTTAACGCAAGTGTTTGGTGAAATATTGGGGCTAACCCTCTGAACCATATATAAAAACGTATTCTTCATCATTTATGTCAATGACGATATTGCCGCCTCTTGACTCGGCATAAATAATCCAGGCTGGTTTATCATCCCTGGCGCATGCAATCTGAGGAACGACCCTGCCGGCTTTCCGGTCATACCAGGCAAGCAAAACAGGAGCGGGCGTTAGCTCTTTTGCCTTTTTAAAAGCAATTTGCTTAACTGAATCAAAATCGAGTCTATTGTCATTTATTTTTAAGGATATCGGATTATCAAGATAGGCTTTTATTGAATTATTGTTGGTGTTCATTTGTTTTCCTGTATAAAGCTTTGGAGACCTTTGGTGATATGCTTTTGGGAACAAATTAAGATTTTTACTGGTGCCCCCGGCAGGAATCGGACCTGCGGCACATGGATTAGGAATCCAATGCTCTATCCACTGAGCTACGGGGGCGCAGTCTATTCGATATATAACTTTTGTCCCGGATATATTTTGCTTCTTGGCGTCAGGCGGTTTATGCGTAGAAAATGTCCGAGAGGCATATTGTGCAGCTTTGCAATAATAAAAGGGCTGTCTCCTCGTTTTACCATGTATGTTCCAAGACTTTTACCTGACGCATTTTCTATATTGCGCCCCGGTATCTTCAAGACTTGTCCTATATGAAGATTTGTTGAAGACAGATTATTTGTTCCCTGAATTTTTTTTGTCGTTGTACCATAACGTCTGGCAATAATCCAGAGCGAATCGCCGCTTTTAACAACATGAGTGGTTGGTTGTCCATATTTTGATTTATTATATTTTTTCGGTTCGGGAATAATAGTTCCTTTTTGTGGTATGTTAAGTATTGTTCCAGCAACTATATAATTTCGTTTATATATCTTATTTGCCCTGGCAATTTTTGACATGCTGGTCCGGTATTTCCTGGCAATTGTTGAAAGGGTTTCTCCTGTTCTTACCCTGTGCTTTACATAGGCAGGTCTTGGCAGATATGAAACAGGTATATTGTTTAGACATGCGAGCAGAACGCTGCCTTTGCCGCGCGGAACTTTGAGAGGATATTCATTGCCGGGCAATATTTTATACCTAAGCTCCGGATTAAGTTGTTTCAGGGTTTTTTCTGATGACCCGATCTTTTTGGCTATATCCTTGAGGCGCACCTGTTTTGTTACAATGATTGTTTCATATTCTAAAGGTTGATCGAGATCTGTTGAATCAAGCCCGTACTTTTCCATATCCTTAAGTATATGAAGGACAGCCAGAAATCTGGGGACATATCTTGCGGTTTCCCTGGGAAGACGTTCATATAAATCCCAGAAGTTGTCGAGGTAGTTTACATTCTGGCTTCGGATTACACGCAGGACTCTTCCTTCACCGCAGTTATAGCCGGCCAGAACTGTTGCCCAGTCGCCGAAAATGCTGTGCAATTCCTTCAGGTATGCTATAGCAGCTTCTGTTGCTTTAAAAGGATCCATCCGTTCATCAATGAATATATCACGTTTAAGCCCGAACTTGTATCCTGTTGACGGTATGAACTGCCAGAGACCGAGAGCTCTTGCCTTTGACAGCGCGGCCGCCTTGAAACCGCTTTCAATAAGAGGAAGCCATGACAGTTCAACAGGAAGCCCTGCCTCTTTAAGCGCTTTAACTATATGCGGACGATACATGCCTGAACGTTTATATGATTTAATAAAGAAATTTTTCTCGTTTCCTTTTGTAAAAAGGTTGATTTCCGCCTGGATATGCTTGTTCATTACCATGGGGATGGCATCATGGTTACCGTTGACGACAATATTTCGAGATGCGTAGATTTCAAGGATACGTTTTGATATCATAAAACGCAGGTCTTCCCTTTGCTGCATCAGTTTAGGGTCGTCATTGGTGTCGACATTCAGGATCAAAGAGTAAGCCTGGTCCAAGGCTTCAATGGCATTTTCAAGCTCACCTTTTTGCCAGAAGTCCTGTGATACCCTGCAAAAATCAAGGGCTTCATCCAGTACCGACTGTATCTTTTTTTGAGTCGAAAAATTTTCATCTGCTTTTATGACGGAGCTTTTTGTGGTGTTTACTGGAGAAACTTTGTTTGTATTAATGCTGGCATTCCCGGTTTTGCCAGGATCAAAATTTTCAGATTTTTTGTTGATATAATCTTCTTCCGGGGCTGGTTCTATGGATGTAACTGTATTAGTTTCGGAAAATGCTGAATCTTCGCTCTGTAAAGTTGAGGTATTATGCAGAGTTTGAACGCATCCATATAAGAGAAATGATAAAAAGATTGGCAGATAAATAACTCGGAAGTTTAGCAAATCAGGTTCCTTAAATATTTTTTTGCAAATAATATTACTTGATGAATTCGACTTTTTACGGCTCATCTTACTTTTATATTATTAACAATAATGGTATCCGCTGTCCAATTACACAACAATTACTATGCCTGTCAAGGACTTATCTTGTAATAATACCTACGTTAAGCAATTAGCTGTTAGCAATTAGCCCTTGGCTCTTATGAAATATGCATTCGTATAATCACCCATTAGGTGAAATGTTATTATTTAATAACATCTTGATATAGTTTGACTAATAGCTAACGCGCAGCGCAGGCGCTTGCGCCGCGTGAAGCTAATGGCTAATCGCTCATTTTAGGAATAAATTGTATGTCCGGAAAAAGTGTGCTTAAAGCAAAGCTCGCACATTTTGAACATATTGCAATACGCACATGCGAAAATGCCTGATTTAGCTTAAAGACGAGAGAAAATCGAGGCAATGAGTTAAAATATTCTGCTCATTACTTATAGTTTGCCGTAGTGACTAAAAATGGCCAATAATTAAGGTTGATATTTATATTGAAGATCATTATGTATAATGTTTTATATTTGTTGTAAAAAATTTTGTTTACCCGCCCAAGGCGGGGTTTGCTCTTAATACGCCAGCGTAGCTCAGCTGGTAGAGCTACTGATTTGTAATCAGTGGGTCGGGGGTTCGAGTCCCTCCGCTGGCTCCATTAATAATTTATATAATAGGAATAATAATTATTTAACAAACCTCATTTTATTTTGCAATCAAATATGGTGGGGTTCCCGAGTGGTCAAAGGGAACAGACTGTAAATCTGTCGGCAAAGCCTTCGGAGGTTCAAATCCTCCCCTCACCACCATTTTCAGGCCTAAAGTAAGTCGTATGTAGGAGATTTCGGGTTGCACATCGTTATCGATAAAATACTACATGACTTCCTGCATTACTCTTACTGCACGAAGTACTTCTTAAGGAAATTTGCTTTCATCTCATTTAATGCTATGAATCTTGTTGGGGTTGACAATTAAAATAATGACAAGTGGTGTTAGCGGGAGTAGCTCAGATGGTAGAGCTCTAGCCTTCCAAGCTGGAGGTCGCGAGTTCGAATCTCGTCTCCCGCTCCAGACAAGCCCACGTAGCTCAGTCGGTAGAGCGCTTCCTTGGTAAGGAAGAGGTTCACCGGTTCGATTCCGGTCGTGGGCTCCATCGAAACCGGATCGAAAAAAATGAAACAAAAAATTATGGGAGGGCGATGATATGGCTAAGGAAAAGTTTGATCGGACTAAGCCGCATGTAAATGTAGGAACCATAGGTCATATAGATCATGGCAAGACAACATTAACCGCGGCGATAACAAAACATCTCGGACTAAAGGGCA
>CBDAFK010000158.1:0-11027 GCA_965195235.1 uncultured Desulfobacterales bacterium
TCATTTATCTTAAGATTCTATGTTCCAGCAGTTCTTGCAGATCTCTCCTGCCGTCCAAAATGCAATGAATAAACACGTTATTATCGACAATCTGATAGATAATTCGGTGTACTTTAACGTGAATTTCCCGATACTCATAAACACCTATTCTTTCAAGCTCAGGTGGAATATGCCCTCGTTCCGGATTGTCCGCAAGACTGAGACATGCCTGCTCCAGCCGTGAAAATAATTTTCGGGCATTGATCGGAAAGCCGGATTTTCTGACATAATCATAGATTTCATATAAATCTTTTTCGGCATCTCCTATTATATGAACAGTAAAACTCATGAGGGAAAATTATCCTTGGTTTTCAGCTCTTTGAAAACGTCGGCTGCAAGTCGAACATCTCCTTTGTCTAAACTTTTCCGGCTTTGTGCCAGGATTTTCAGCATTGCGAGACTTTCCTGGGTCTGTTCGTATTTGCGAATATCCTGAATCACTGCCTTTGCCTCTCCTCTTTGGGTAATAACCATTGACTCCTGGTTTTCTGAGATGCGTCGGATAATTTCCGCAGCATGAGATTTAAAATAACTTATGGGTCTTATCGATGCGCTTAATTTCATATGCAATCCCCTCCTTTCAATGAGACATGACCCATATTAAGACCAAATTTAGACTGAAGTCAAGAAAAATTTTGGTAAAGACAGGGAAACCTTACGCCCATGAAAATATGCGTTTCATATTCTGTTTTTGAAAAGATTGGATTCCAGCTTTTGCCGGAATGACGGAAAACAGTATTTTTGAACTTTTTACGAAGCCGGCATTATTGTTTATATCGCCGGATTTTATAAGTGGATTTGCGTTAGAATTACAGGGCAGGATTAATGACAGCGTCAAAAGAAGAAGGGAGAAAATTAATACTATTTGGATATGTAGTTTTTGAGTTTTTTATTAGCACAGCAACCTCTAATAAAACCTGGTTGTTGTTTTGATTTGATATTCCACCTCACCCTGACCCTCTCTCCCCAGTAGAGAGGGAACTAATAGGTTGTGAGAAATGGGGTCTTGGGATTTAACTCATAGTATCCTCAATCTTTGTGTTTTTTAGTCAAACGGTATCGAAGCATTTAGAAAAAATGCCGAGATTGGCAAATGTTCTAAATACCGTTCTGTCAAAAGGTTTCACAATACGAAGCTGATGTAAAACGCAAAATATAAGGATTTACAGGATGAGTTTTGATGTTTTAATCATGAATATCCTGTCAATCCTGTCAAAAAAGTCTCTTTAAAAAACCTAAATCCTGTAAAGCCTGAGCTGACTGTGATCAGCCAGTTTTTCATTTGCCTCTTTTAATTTCCGCTCACTTGATATAACCGCCACAGAGCGCTCGCTTTTGTCTGGATCAAAATATTTTGCAGCAACCTCTACGACCTTATTCCTGGTTAACGAAAGAAGCCTTTCTTTAAAAGTCTTGCGCGTCTCATCTGATAAAAAGACAATTTTTCTGTAAAATGCCTTTTGAGCCGCAGGTCCCGGTGGATCTGGCCTGTCGATTCCAGAACATACCTGCAAAATTGCTTCCTTGACATCCTCATCAACAAAACGCCCGGAATTTATGAAAGCTGCGGCGCCATCGTACACCTTAAGGGTAGCAAATATGTGGGGGTCCCTGTAAGATCCGAAATTAAATATGCCATCTTCGGAATTGTATACCGCAAATCCGCCGTATGCTCCGCCTTTTTCCCGAATCTCGCGATGAAGATACATTGAGCGAAGTATTTTACTTATCACAGATAAAGCAGGAGCATCTTTATGCCCCATTCGCACGGTCTTAAATGCCTGGGCCACAAATGAAACCGCAGAAGATGTGCTCCAGCCTTCCCTGATAATTTTATCGTCAAATTCGATTTCAGGGGTCGCAAAAGCGTTTATCGGAACACCCCCCTTGCCCCCCTCAAGGGGGGAATGAAATAGTGCTTTTTGTATAGATGCTGTCAGGGATGATGCTGTTGATAAGGGATGATCTTCGCCGATCAGCGCAATTTTAAAATTGTTTCGTGTAAAAAGGTTTTTGCCGATTGATAATAAATCACTGGATATAGACTTTAGTTTATCTTCGGTAAGATCGTCGGTTAAGCCCTTTATAGTTTGCAACTGGTGAACGCCGTGCCATATTTCGCTGAGTGCGCATGTAGTTGATAAGTTTCTCGAAGCAAGCATCATTGCCAAACTGTGACCACTTTGCACAACCATCGATTCCAATCCTGCCCTGTATTCAAACAAAAGGCTCTTTAAGCGGACAAGATCTGAAAAAACAAATTTGCATAAAAGCTCCTGAATAATTTCAAACATCCTGCCCTGATTTCTGACAAGGCATTTTCCGCTAAAGGAGATAAACGGCAAGCAAAGATCCTTTTCTTCAAAGCTGGTGCGGGAATTAGAAGACAACCCGATGCCGCCTGTATATGCATCAATGAGCTGCGCCATTTCCGTATAATCACGCGTGGTTGTTCCTATTCTGGGGAGAGCAAAGCAGAAAAAAGGTATAAGAGGAATCAACTGTTTTCTGAAAGATCCGGCCACTGCAGCCGCCTCAAAGTAAAAAATGCCGGAGGTTGGCTGATTATAACAGGCAGCCGCTGCGCCATATCCGGTTGTCTCCTTTACGCTTTTAACAGATGGAGGAATGTCTTCAAGCTCCAGAGTGGGAAGGCAGGAAACATCCTCTATATTTTCCTGAAGTCGCCTTAAAGCTTTAGCATCCTCCTTTATTTTTTTCATATCGGATTTGCTCAATGATGCCCTGACACTCTCAAGTTCTACCGCAACCCTGTTCTTTTCTTTACTCTCCATCAATTGATCAGGAGCCAGCGTAAAAAGCACTCTGTGAGGATTATTTAGAAAATAGCTTTTTATCCTGTTTTCAAAAAACAGGCCTCTGGAAAGTTCTTCTCGAAGCCTGTCAAGATCTGCATCAAACCGTAAAATTCGTTCAGGATCGCCGCCGTGAAGCCAGCTTCCTGAAATGGTTAAAAGCAGTTTCAGGCCATAAGGATAGGGTGTGTTTGTTATTTCCTTGCGATGAAATTCTATCTGATGAATGGCCGACTCGATCAATTTTTTGTCAATACCTTTATCCACAAGACTTTTTAAAGTATCAAAAATAATGGCTTCAATTTTTTCTGCAGCGCTCTCCTCCACATCTTTGAGCCCACATACGAACATGGTATCCCTGTTATCGTCATGAAAGCCGGTCCCGTCGGATAGAGCAGTTCCAAGCTTTGAATCTATCAAAGCTTTGCGCAGAGGAGAGGCCGAATTTCCAAGAAGAATATGTTCAAGCAGTGTAAGAACCAGAATCTCAAAAAAATCCTTTATATCCGTGGTCAGCCATGCCGCGCAAACCTGGCATTTTTTTGATGGATCTTCACTTTCTCCAAGCGGATATTTATTTATTATCTTTCTGGGTTTGTTCCAGCGGGGTTGAGAAAGAACATTTGTTTTTGGATCGATCCGCTGAAATTTTTTTAAGATTTTTTCCTGTATAAAATTAAGATGTTCCTTTAACGGCATATTTCCGTATGTATAAAAAAAAGAGTTGCTTGGGTGATAGTGCCGCGTGTGAAAAGCCTTTAATTGATCATATGTCAAACTTGGAATTGCAGCAGGGTCTCCGCCTGAGTTATGGCTGTATGTTGTGTCAGGGTAGAGTGCTTTTAAAAGAAATCGTATCAATACCTGATCCGGCGATGACATAGCGCCCTTCATCTCGTTGTACACAACGCCTTTATAAACAAGCCTCGTGGAACCGACATCTTTTAAATCATTTTCGATTTCCAGACGATGGCCTTCCTGTTTGAAGCTGAGTTCATCTATTTTGGGAAAAAATGCCGCATCAAGATAAACATCCATAAGGTTGCAGAAGTCTTTCCGGTTCTGAGTTGAAAAAGGATACATGGTCCAGTCCGAGGCGGTAAATGCGTTCATGAAGGTGCTCAAACTTCTCTTTAACATGGAAAAGAACGGATCGCGTACAGGGAATCTGTTTGAACCAGCCAAAACAGTATGCTCCAGAATATGCGCGACACCGGTCGAATCAACGGGAACGGTTTTAAAGGCTACGCCGAATGTATTCTCTTCATCATTTTTGCTGATATGGATATGCCTGGCTCCTGTAAGGGTATGCTCAAGCTCATAAAAATATGAATTTATTTCCTCAAGCTTAGCGACCTTCTTAATAAAATAACCGGATATATTGTCGCCCTGTTTTAGTCCGGGATTGTTTTGGTCCAAAGTTATATTCATATATACTGCCTTTCAAATTCTGACAGGATAACAGGATTGACTTGATTTAAAAAAACATTGTACCGATATCCTGTTTATCAGCCAAATTCAATCCTGTTAACGCTTCATTCGACCCCTTCGCTTCTGTCATTCCGAGCCTCAGACCTGTAGGGGTCTACGCCCCGGAGGGCGAAGCGAAGGGGTCGAAATGACAAAATTCAAAGGTCTCTTTTTAGGAACTTAGGCAATAGCAAAATCTAATAATATTTTCGTTCGTAGGATTTTATTTCATGATTAACATGAACATTATCCAGTCTATCCTGTTAATCCTGTCAAAGTTTTAATAAAGTTCGCCCGCAGGGCGTTATGTACAAAGTAAGGAATTTTGATGAGGATTTACGAAACAATATAGATGCCGCGACTCTTGCGCTTAATCTTATTCATATGATTTAGTCGAAAAATAACATTACGCAGTTTTTTCTCGCCAAAACCTGTTTTGGCCTGAATCTGGTCAAAACCGACCCCATTCCTGTGAGTCTTTATAATACTCAAGACAATATCTGAAGCTGTTACAGAAGATTTACCTGGCAATGCCGTGCCCTTGCTGGAAACTTTGCGGGAAACAGGTCCGCTCTTGATGGAACTGGCTGTAGATTTAATTAACTTCTCCAGACTCTCGATTTTGGCTATAAGATTCTTTACATCCTTTTTTGTAGGAATATTATACTGCTGCATGAAAAATTTCACCATTACATCAAAACTTACTTTACTCCTTGTTTTCTTCATAAAGCCCTCCTCTCAATAGTTGACGGTTTTGTAAAAAATCAGCTCAACAACTACTTAATAATGCAAGGAAAGTCAAATCAAAAACGATTCGTTGAAAACAATAAGAAATTATGTTAATTTATTTTTTTATGAAAGAAAACAACTCAAGTAAAATATGGCAATGGGGTATGAGCCCCAAAGAAAATATCCGGCAGGTTATCACCCGCTTCAAGCAGCTTCAGGGTGACCCCCATAATATTGCCATGGGAATGGGGCTTGGGATCTTTGTTTGCGTAACCCCAACATTTCCATTCCAAACCTTTTTAGCAATAGCCCTTGCCTTTATTTTTCGCGGCAGCAAAGCAGCCGCTATAATTGGATCATGGCTTGCCGCTCCTGCAATACCATTTTTTTACATTGGAAGTTACAAATTAGGAACATTTATCCTTGGCTATTCCATCCCCATTGCCTTGGATTCATTGTCGATTTCAAAACTTATAAATATGGGATGGAGCGTAGCATTCGCCATGATAACCGGCGGTACTATAATCGGGCTTGTTCCCGGGATCGCCGGCTATTTAATCACATATACTATTTTTAAAAAAATACGCTCACGAATGTCGCGTCCTGAGTAAGCCTGAAAACTTTAGAATATCATGACATCACCAAGAATACTTCTTGCAGCCTATAATTTGCATCCTAAAAAACAGCTTGGACAGCATTTTTTATCCGACCCGTCCACCGCGGAAATGATAACAAAGCGTTCAGGGATTGTCCCCGAAGATATTGTTCTGGAAATAGGCGCCGGCTTTGGCGCGCTTACAATTCCTTTGGCACGTACAGCGAAAAAGGTTTATGCTGTTGACACCGACAGCGAGGTACTTGAGATTTTGAAGACAGAGCTTATTGCAAATAGCATTTCTAATGTGGTTTTAATAAAAAAGGATATACTAAAAGTGAATATTGAGAGCTTAGCGGAAAACGCGGGCCGCAGGCTAATAGTCATTGGAAACCTTCCTTATAACATTTCATCACAAATCCTTGTTCAATTGATAAAGTCCAGAAGCGTTGTAAGCCGGGCAATTTTTATGTTGCAAAAGGAATTGTCCCGCCGGATTACTGCTAAACCGTGCTGCAGGGATTATGGACGGCTTACTGTTATGTTACAGTATTGCGCGGATATAAAAAAAATTGCGGATATCAAGGCACATCAATTTTTCCCAAAGCCAAAGGTTGATTCCGAAGTTCTTGAAATAAATTTTAAAACCGCCATAAATTGCCTGGCAAAAGATGAAGCATTTTTATTCAAAGTTATTAAGGCGGCATTCGGGCAGAGGAGAAAAACACTCAGGAATGCTCTTGCAGGGAGCGAGTTTCAAGTTGATACAAGTACAGCTATGCGTGTATTGGAGAGCGCTGGTATTGAGCCTTCCCGCCGTGCCGAAACCCTTACGGGTTCAGAGTTTGTTAAATTGAGTAATGTTTTTGAAGGGTAATTTTGTATTTTGCAGCCAATTTTCAAGACGTCTGAGACCTTCTTCTGTAGATACCAGCGGAGCATAACCCAGATCCCTTCTTGCAGCGCTTATATCGAACCAGTGCGCTGTGGCAAGCTCTTCTGCTACAAAACGTGTCATCTGCGGCTCGCCGGACAATTTGAATAATTTGTAGCAAGCCTCAAGCACAGCTCCTGTCACCCATGCAGTTCTCCGTGATATTGACCACTTTACAGGAGAAAGCCCGGCTGCTTTTAATATATTATCTATCATGCCCCACAGCGGAACAGGTTCTCCCTGGCTTATAAAATAGACATTGCCTGAAAGTTTGTGATTTTCTTCCAGTCTGTCTGCTGCCAGAATATGGGCATCGGCAGCATTATCTATATAGATTGTATCCACAAGGTTTTTGCCGTCTCCAACCCTGACCAGCCTTTTTGCTCTGGCAATAATTCTCGGGACAAGATGGCTGTCGCGGGGGCCCCATATTAAATGCGGCCTTAATACAATCGTCATCAAACCATCTCTTGCGGCCTTTATAACATACTGTTCGGCAATTGCCTTTGTCTTTGGATAATGAGCATAAAACTTGTCCGAATAAGGAACCGATTCATCTACACCCTCCATATCGGTTCCGTTGAAGATAACACTTGGCGAACTTGTATAAACAAGCCTTGAAACCCTATTCTTAATGCAGGCAGCAATAACATTTTTAGTTCCTGTAACATTTGTCTTAAAATATTCGGAATAATCGCCCCAGACCCCTGCTTTTGCCGCAACATGAAAAACAAGATCAACCCCTTTACATGCCCTTTCAACAGCATTTTTGTCTTCTATATCGCCGCGGATCTGTTCAACTCCCAATGACGCAAGTTCCGGGTAAAAGCCGCGTGAAAAGCTGTGTACATGCTCGCCCCTTTCCGCAAGACGCCTTAGTATTGCCCCGCCTAAAAAGCCTCCGCCTCCTGTAACCAGAATCTTTTGAGGAACTCGTTTTTTCATGTATTTTTCCTGAGGTTTGGACGGCTAAAAGCGGCGGCCTTTTGAAAGATGGCAGACTTTAACATACATGTAACCATGTTGGAACAGCTCGCAATTTACCCGCTGCTGGTGAAAAAATTGCAAAAGAAAATCAATGTTCACTTCTTGACGATATAAACTTATAAAGTGAAGAATATACCATTTTTTACACAGGGAGTTTTTCGGTTGCTGGTGAGGATAAAGATTCTAATTTTTGTTCAACTTTTGAAAGGCGGTCAAAGTACTTAAAATTCATGTTGGATACGGCTTGGAGAGCATGATTAGCCATTTGTTCTTTAAGTAAATCTTCGCGCTGCTCGAGTTTTATAATTCTTTCTGAATGGTTCTCTACCTTAACCCACAATTTATCGACGTCACTTCTTAACGCACCAACATTTGACGTAACCGTCATAATTTCCTGCAACAGACGAAAAGGCTCAACCACGATTCTTCTCCATTTCCTCAATGCGAGTCAGGCTGTCGTTAACACGCTTCCGGAGGTCTGTTAAATCTTTGTTTAAGGCCCTTAGCTGTTCGTACGCAGCTGCCATCAATGTTTCATCATCAATGGTGAATTCCTTGTCGCGTGAAACCTCCTTTTTTTTGCTATAAAAGGGAAATTGCGTTACGTAGTGTTCACGTTCCGATTCAACAATACGTCCCAAGTTGCCTTTAAAATACCTTTTACCATAAGTAGCTTGGCAAGTCATAAAAAGATATTTTGATTTGCTTACAACATTACTTACATCATAGAAATGTATGATATGCTCATCTTCAGGTTCAACGTCTATGTGTCTAATTATACGGATATGTGACGCACATGCTCTATCTGGAGTATGGGCAAGCCAAGGATTAAATGGACCATTCTTTAAAATTACAAAATTAGAAGGATCTAATTGTGCAATGTGCTTCTGCATTAATCTTCCTCCCCACAGATAAATGTTGTTTTTCCAGTTTGTTCGTTGATGAAGCGTTTCGCTGTCTCAGCCTTCTTGAGTGCTCTTTTACTCACCTCCAATAAACGACGAACGTCATTTTCATCAAGTGCAATACTTAGACTTTTGTTCTCATCGCGGCTATCAAAAGAAATACGCAATGTGTATGAAACCACTGATCCTTGAATTTCTGTGGCGTCTTTATCAAAAACAGGACGAATATCAGTTAAAATTTTGATACCTTGGAGTAGGTTCGCATAGTCGTAAGATAAATTTAATGTCTTAACAATAGTCCATACTGCTTCAAGCGAAAACAGCTGTTGAAGTTGAGGCTGAATAGCCTTCCACTCCGATATCTCAGTCTTGCCCCATTGATTGTCTGTTGAATTAACAATACCATGCCACAAGCCTTCTAACAGTGTATTTGCATCAATATCACGCTGTCTTCGAAGAGTGTAGAGAGATAACAGTTGTTCTACAATAATATCAATTTCATGAAGACGATCAGGAATCAACTCTTCAAGGAGAAGACGCAATTTGGAAGGTCTAAGAATAGGATGGTCTATGTTAGCTAACTTCTCAACAATGGATTGAATACGCTCAGGGCCAAGATCCCGAATTACGGCGAGGCCTCGAAGTTGTTCTTTTCGCAAAATAATTTGGATGGCCATAATAAAAAAAATCCTATTGAAAATTATAATTACAAAGATAGAATGTAATTTCAAGAACTTTTTACAAAAAACATACTAATATCACCTATCGGAAAATAAACCAGGAAGGTTTAAACTGTAATTAATACTTCATCCATGACAAAAATGTCAAGAGTTGATTCTATCTTATTAATGGACATGTAGTATTGTGAACCTCGAATATTGTGGTGTTGGATTGGAACAACCAACTCCCAGGCTTTTGGCAATGGTTTGCTGTCCAGACCGGTTTTCAGGATCGATGCGACACTGCGATAGGACGCAGAGCCAATACAAAGAGCCCGACCGCAAGCAGCCTCCAGACGCTGATCCGTGTAGCTTTTGCCAAGGCGCAGGATGCCAAGCAGGGTGCGGTACGCTGTAGTAATGGCCGTCCACCTCAATATGATAATCGATATGAACGGTTGCCTTTTTCCACTCCGCATATTGATAGGGATTGGCCGGTAAAGGCTTTAATGCCGGTCGATCAAGGGAATCAACGGTGTTAGGTAAACAAACAAGCAATCAGGTCGTTTTTTTTCGACTTTATCCCAAAGTCTTTGTTGGATGGATTTGTGCAAATGAATCTCAGGTTCATCAATAATGATTATGCCATTTGGTGGAGCACACAAGCATTCACCAATGAGGTAAAAGATTACTCTTTCCCCATCGCTCATGTACGATGCGTTATATTTAATTTCTTCTTTTTCTGGGATGAAGGTATTGACTGCACCGCTACCTATTTCTAATTTCCTATGTGGTAGTATGAATTCCCATATTTCTTTTAATTTATCGAGTTGTGTAATTGGAGGTTCAATTCTTTCTTTGCTTTGTTTGACTAAATTTGAGAACTTCAGAAGGCTTTCATAGTTTTCAGAATACAAATAAACAAGTAACTTGTCGAAATCGTTTAACATGTGAGTTTCTGGAGCACTTCCCCAGCGTTGCCCTAATTTAAACGGTGAGAAGTCGGAGCGTTTTTCGTCGTAATGTCCATAATATAGAAGGGCTTCCGCCTTGTTTAGAGAAATTGGGCTAACCGAGGTGGGCATTGCTAATGATTTTTGAGCTGATATGCGATGTACAAGTTCTTTTTTGTCTGAATGAAATTCAAGCCACGCCCCCAATCGGGTTTTGCCAGATCCGTTTGCACCAATGGCTACAATTGACGATTCTGTTTGGACTACTGGGTCAACTGTAACCCCTTTTTTTGAAGAAGTAGGGAGTGTCAACGATTTCATTGTGTATGCCTTTGATTGCTAACAAGTGATTATACAGACATGGATATCATCACTTTTGTAATGTTATCCGTCAAAATCCGCAACTTCTCGTCGAGCTACAAATCCATTAAGAATAACAAACTAAATTCGGACTTTTGAAGCTCCCCGCCGCCCCGCTGGAACGGGATATCCGCTTTGCTCCGACAAGCAGCGGGGAATGCCTCGCTTTTGCGGTTCAAAAACTTTGATATCTTGTCAAAGCTTGCAGTAGGTACAGATCAGGTTCAAGCGGAAAATGAGGATGAGTCGGTACAGTTTTCTGAAATAATCGCGATAGTATCAGTTGGTGGCCTTGAAATCAAATTTTTAAGGGTTAGGCGATTTTGATGGGCTCGTAAAAAAAACAAATTCATCAGGTGTAAAGTGTAACGTGTCAGGTTAAAAAAATGCCTGTTTAATCATACCCTCAAAAATACAGTTGACTTTGGTTTTAACAATTCGTAAGATACAAAAAATGTTAGTGTTCTTGGTTGTAACTAAAAATCACGTAAGCCCCGGAATAATCCGGGGCTTTTTTTATTGGAACACAGAAAGAAGGTGTATATTGAATTTCAAGTCTTTTAATTTTCATCCCAATGTC
>CBDAFK010000159.1:0-55695 GCA_965195235.1 uncultured Desulfobacterales bacterium
ACAGATCATCGCCTGGGCAAAATGGAAAATAACTGCGATTGGCAAATCTCTGCCCGAAAAACCAGGACTGAAGGGAAGCAATATCGGGGAGCTTTCTTTGTTCAGGACGAGATTGATGTTGGAAGACTTCTTGCTACGTTAAGTGCGAGGATGGACTGGTATAAGATATCTGATGGCTCTTTTTATGATTCAGCAGGCACAAGCGAGAAATACTCTGATAAATCAGGTGAGGAGTTTAATCCAAAACTGGGGCTGGTCTATCATCTGACCGATTCGACTGCTCTGCGGGGCTCTGTGGGACGGGCATCCAATATCCCTTATCTATATTCCCTGTATGGCACATGGGAGTGTCCCCCAGGGAAATTTAACGAAGGAAACCCTGATCTGGGCGTGGAATATACTATTGGCTATGAGGCAGGAATAGAGCAGCGTTTCGGAAATCAAGTAACATTACGCATGACCGGATTTTACAATGATATAAATGACTGGATGGCCAGGATTTACAATAAGACACAAGCAGGGGTTAAGTATTATAAGTGGCAAAATATAGATGAGGCGGAAACCAGCGGCATCGAATTAGAAGCAGAATACAGGCCCGTTGCATCGCTCAAACTCTATGCCAATTATAATTACCTCCATACAGAGATAAGAGAGTACAAAGACAAACCGGAATACGAGGGAAACAGGCTTGACGGCCAGCCTCGCTACCGCTTCAATTCCGGTTTTACCTATACCAATCCGGATATGTTCACAATTAACGTAAGACAACGTTACGTGGGCGATCGTTATGATGATATGGAAAATGACCAGAAGCTCGACGCTTATACAACTTTTGATGTCAAAATTTCCAGAGATATTACTAAATTTATAGTGGCGTCCTTAGAGGTCGAAAATATCTTTGACGAGGTCTGGCAGGAATCATATCAGTGGGAGACGCCAGGACGGATGATCTTTGGCAGGGTAAAGATAATGTTTTAAACAGGGAGCAATCATATGAAAATCAAGAAGAAAAGTTTTTATTTGAAAACAGTGGCAGTTCTTGCGGCGATATTGGGTCTTATTACATTTTGTGTTACGCCACTTGCTGCGAGAAGTGAATACAGGTGTGAGAAAGTCAATGCCATATTTATATCCGACAGGATTACAGATGTTGCCTATCGCCTCGGGGCAGTGCCGGTTGCGTATTGCGCGCGTTGCTGCTGGCCTATGACCCAAAAAGAGCTTTCTACTGTGACCAGGCTTGGATGTTACAGATGCGCCACAGTTGATTCGGTCATTAAAACAGCGGATAAACATAAAGTCAGGTTAATCCTGATTGAGAATGGCAGTGTCAGCATCAACAAAGACTGGAACTGGACGGATAAATTTTTAAAACCTTTAAAGGAACATGGCTACGATATACACGTCATAGACTTTTCAAAAGGGGTGCCCGGGGCTATCCTTGAAATAGGCAAGGCGCTTGGAAGGAAAGATAAGGCCATGGATCTTGCAAGGGAATACACAAGGTCGCTCAAGAGGATTAGAAACGCGATTCCCGCCACGAGAGCAGATAAAAAGATTCTGATTCTGCATGGTTGGGGAAAACGTGGTGTCCGTGTCGAAGCGCCGGGAGGCTATTCTGACCGGTTTCTGCTTGAACCGCTGGGGTGTATAAATGCGGGAAGCCTGATCAAAAAACAGGATACGAAAGTAAATAAAGGGTATTTTCCGCTTAAGAGCTGGCAGGCTGTTTTAAAGGCAAATCCTGATATTATTGTAACATATGGAAACTCCTATACTGTGCAAAAGAACCTTGTCCGGGCCTTAAAGACGCGCCCTGAATTAGCAAAGGTTACAGCCATAAGAAACCATGCGATTTATGCCCTTCCGTTCTATATGGACTCTTCGGTAACTCAGTATCCAAAAATTTTGAAGGTATGGGTAGATGCTGCCTATAAAGAATAAAAAAGATACAAAATACCCGAAACAAAGGAGGTGATAAATATTGATTACCCTGATTGAGTGGAGCTCAGTTTTTTTCAGGGGGTTGTAAGGGGAAAGGCGGCTCTCCCGGCAAAGAGTGAGACCGCCTTTCCGGTGGGAGGCAGGCCTGGTTAGATATCTAACCAGGCTACCCCTCAGTTCTTTTTTTATCAGAGCTGAGAGGGTCTTGTCAATTTTTATATGATAGGGAGGAGAACGGATCATGAAACAGTTCAAAACAATAATATGGTTGTTTACATTAGTTTTTGCCTTTGCCTTTGGGGCACAGGCGCAAGAGATAGTTGAACTCGAGAAAACGGTTGTCACAGCTACTAAAACCGAGCATACCCTGGGTGATGTGCCCGTAGCCGCCGAGGTTATTACCAAAGAGGAGATTAAGGCCAAAAATATCAAAACTGTTCAGGATGCTCTTATACATCTTACCGGAATAAAGATCACAAAATCTGGTGGAAGTTGGGGTGATAAAGGAAAGGTGCAAATTCAGGGTCTTGATGCAAGCCACACCCTGATACTAATAGATGGCCAAAGACTCTTAGGAGGACATGGCGCTGCTATAGATTTACAGCAAATCTCTATAGAGATGATTGAAAGAATCGAGATAGTAAAAGGACCTGCGGCTGCTCTTTATGGAAGTGATGCCATAGGCGGGGTGGTCAATATCATTACCAGGTCTGCTCCCAAGAAGCCTGCATTTTCTGCTTCCACTGCCTTTGGCAGCCGGAAAACCCAGGTTCATGAGGCAAGCGGCGGCTTTAAAAAAGATAAGTTTGGCGCTTTTCTCAATTTCACCTACAGGGAATCTGATGGCGTAGAGGCTGAATACATTAGTAGTGGAAAAAAACAAAGTGATCACTATGATGAGTATATTTTCCAGGGAAATTTCCAGTATGACTTTACTCCTCAATCGAAACTAAGCGTCAAGCCCTATTACTCTGAGCATACAACAAAAGAGGGAATTTCTGCCACGGAAATGCAGGACAGGACCCAGGAAAGAGTCGGCCTCAATTCTGTCTGGGAATGGGAGCCTGACCAATTATCAAAATTAAGCCTGAGAGGCTCCTGGTTCAATTATGAACACTATCTGGATGATAAGACAACAGATTGGGAAAATGACAACTATGAAGGAGAGATAAATTATAGCCGATTAATCTTAGATAGACATGCTCTAACCGGTGGCTATCACTACTATAAAGGAGAAGTAGATGATAAAGGAAAGCAATACTCGGCTGATCAGACTACTAATAGTTTCTTTATCCAGGATGAGATAGATTTTGAGCCCATTACCTTTGTCCTGGGCGCCAGGGTAGATGATCACGACAGATGGGGCACAGAGGTCAATCCTAAAGCAAGTGTGCTTTACAGGGTAACTGAGGATTTTAAATTAAGAGGTTCGGCAGGTCGGTCTTTCAGGGCCCCCACACTCGTTAAACTTTACGCAGATGGTTGGAGGATGGGCCCATGGCTTGTCCATGCTAATCCTGATCTAAAACCAGAAAAATCTGTCGGTTATCAATTGGGTGCAGAGTATACATTCTTCGAGAAACACCTTGGTAAAGTTTCCTTTTTCAGGAACGAGATCGAAGATTTGATAAGTTCTCGAACAGTAAGCGGGGGGAGGCCTCCCTGGGATATGTACTGGGAAAACATAGATGAAGCAACTACTCAGGGTATAGAGGCAAGTTTAATCAATCAGCTAACGGATAATCTAACCAGTAGATTGGGATATACCTATCTCGATACAGAAAATGAGGAAACCCATAACGAACTCAAAAGGAAACCAAAACACAAGGTGGATGCAGAACTTAACTGGAGATTACCTGAGTTTGGCCTCAATTTGAATTTTTCCGGTCAATATATCGGCAAAAGATACGATGATGAGGAAAATACCACCAGATTGGAAGCTTATACCATATTTGATTTTGCTCTAACCAAGGATATTACCAAGTATGGTGAAATATTTTTCCGGGTGGATAATATTTTTGGCAAGGAAGACATCGAGGATGAATATGATATAGATGGCGCCGAGTTTTTATGCGGAGTGAAAATAACTTTATAATTGTGTCGGCGTTCCGTGCCCGCAAGCTCATATCTTTACGGGCACGGCATTTCTCATAATAGAGGTTTCCGTCACTCCCTTAACCTGATGAAGGAAAAAACAATGGAAAGTAAAAGTAAAAAAACAAGGAATATAATAGGCATAGTCTTAGGCATTCTGATAGTATTGGTTGTCTGGTCTATGGTAAGCGCAATGGGTAGCAGAGAAAAACCGGACGACGATAAACATCTCGGCATTGCGGAATATGAAAAGGGGAATTACCAGGAGGCCATCAAATATTATAATAAGGGATTAGAAGCCAAGCCCGGTGATTCATGTTTGTTCAATAACCGTGGCCTGGCCTGTTATGAACTCAGAAACTATGATGAGGCGCTTTCTGATTTTAGCAAGGCAATAGAACTAAAACCTGGCTTTACAGATGCCTATTTTAACCGAGGAAAAGCATACTGGAGAAAAGGAGAACATAAAGATAAAGAGTCGCTGAAGAAAGCAATTTCTGATTTCAGTAAAGTCATAAAATTAAACCCTGATGATATGGAGGCTTATTACAACAGGGGGCTTGCTTACAGTAGTTTTGTCCATCACTGGAATAAAAAGGTCGATGATAGTTCTAAGCTTTCCGGATTTTCCCCTGATGAAACATATAATTTTGTTAAAGCCCTTGTTGATTTCCAAAAAGTAATCGACTCAGATTCTTCTTATAGCGCTCTCGCTATAGCCGGAAGAGCCAATCTCTTTTACAGGCACGCTAATTGGAAAGTGGCGATAATGGAATACAAGAAGGCGATAGAACGTAAGGAAGAAATTATAAAGGTCGTGGGCAAGGAAGGATATGGTGGGATGTTCGCACCTATGGGAAGAACGTATCTATCGTTGGGAGAAATTGAGAACTCATATTCGAGTTATAAGAAATTCATGGATCTGGTTCCTGATCCTATGGCAACCTTCCATGAACAAGGGCCAACCTTTGGAATGGGCTATGCACTACATGTTGCTCAAAGTTTGAAGAAATACGAAAAAGCAATTGAATGGTATGACAGGAGAATTGCTATAAGTGAGAAGCCAAAAACGAGTGATTATTCGGGTAAAGGATTCTGCTATTACAAACTAAAGGAATATGACAAAGCAATCACGAATTACAATAAATGCCTGGATTTATATGCTACCACAGAAACCCCTCAACATGAATATGGTTCTTCTGAAGGAGATGCCTGGAGATATCTGGGCATGATATACAAGGAAAAAGGAGACATTGGAAGAGCCGAAAAAGAATTTCGTAATGCTATACGAGTCTATAGTAAAAAGAAGAAAGGAGGAGGAAGGGTTAGATATGAAGGAAGAGGTCTGTGTTATCTTGAACTTGGGGAATATGATAAAGCAATTTCTGATTTTGAAAAAATAAAAGAATCAAAAATATATCCTCAAAAATATATAACCGCCCAAAAGAATATTGGTGTCACCTATCTAAAAATAGGGGATAAGGGAAAAGCAGAAGAATATTTTGAGAAAACAATAGAAATGGCCAAAGGGTATGAAAAAAAGAAGGATGAATATAAGGACATAATCGAAGAAACAGAGAAGTTATTAAATGAAATATAAGCTTGATTTTTAAAGGAGGTAAAAAATTATGTGTTTACCGATCAGTGTTCTTACAAAAGGGCGAGTTAGTGGCTGCCTTGGGGTATGCAATCTGTGGCCTTATATCAGCGCTCTGGCAGTCCTTTGCGCTGGGATGGCATGGAACTTTGTTCGTGGAGGATTTTCCAGGAAGGAGCTTGGATAGAATAGCCACAGACACACGCAGACGACACAGACAATCCACTGGGCGACCCCGCCCAGTGGATGATGTCAGCCCTTCGGGGCCACAGGGGAAAAGTCTGTGTATGTCCGTGTGGGTCTGTGGCTAATTAAACATAAATGAATTTGTTATTTCCACAAACAACCTTGCAGATTGAACCTACGCGCAGATGCAACCTGAATTGCAAGATATGTATACGCCCAAATTTGAATGAATTAACTGTCTCGCTTTCCTTAAAAGATTTTAGAAAGATATTTGATTCGTCTAATTTCAGGCACGTCGCCCTGCATGGATGGGGTGAGCCGCTATTGAATTCTGAATTATTTCAGATGGTAAAATACGCCGAGTCCAAAGGGGTTTCAACTGAACTTACTACGAATGCTACGTTGCTTGAGACAAACATAGAAAGTATCCTTGCCAGCGGTTTAAGCAGCATTGTATTTGGGATACACGACAATGAGAAGCTGCCGGTTGTTGGGTCTCAGATTAGAGAGCTGGTAACTCGGCGTAGCCTAGAAAGATTGAGGAAACCTAAAGCCTACGTTGATATTGTCATATATGAAGGAAATCGGAATCGGATAGAGCATTTGGTGGAGACTGCGGCTGAATTGAGCATAGACGCAGTCGTTCTGCACAGGGTTTTTGATATCCGACAGGCGGGTCCTGACACACGGTATATTTCTGTTCAGGACGAAAAAATGCTCTTTAAAAGGGTAAAGAATCTGGCAAGAAGAGTAAAGCTAAAATTATATTTGCCTCCGGAACCATCCATACCTTGCAGGGCGGTCAGGTATAGTCTTTTTGTTACATCTGAGGGCAAAATCACTCCATGCCCCTATTTGCCGGAGTTCTATATGGGAGATGCAATTAACGGAGACCTGAAAAAGGTTATCTGTTCAGAAAGATATCAAAGTTTTGTCAGAAACATGAAAAAGCATCCTGTCTGCAGCAAATGCCCATTGGGCTCCACAGGCGGCAACTTCTATAACTAAAGTTTCTCACCCTTAATTTCTAACAACATCAAGACAGCAAAGGAGCTGAATTTATTTCAGCCCTTGCTGTTTAAAGCTTTTGACCGGTTTGCTCCACGCAAGCCACGTCCTTTAGGGCGGGGTCAAGTGGAGCTATATAAAAATGTTTATCTTCCTTACCGGGAAGCCCCGCCTTTTAAGGCGAGGAGCTTCACAAATAAAATGGGTGCGAAACTTGAGTTCTATAATTTAACCTTTTCCAACAAAGCGTGTCTAATAAGTGAATGATCTAATCTTAGTGGAAAAATTCAAAGGTGGAGATAGGACGGCTTTCAAGGAACTTGTCCTGAAATATCAAAAAGAAATTTATTTTTTGGCCTGCAGGATGGTGTTCAACAAAGAGGATGCAGCCGATGTTGTGCAGGAAATTTTTGTTCAGGTTTTTAAAAAGATCCATCAGTTTCGTTCTGCTTCCACGTTCAAGACCTGGCTTTACCGGGTTGCTATCAACCAGTGCAAGAATTTCTTGCGCGTGTTGAAGAAAAATCGAGAGCTTGCGCCGATTGAAAATTATGCTGTGACTGACCCGAAAGATTCCCAACTGGATCTGTTGCTGAAAAACGAAAGAGTCGATTTGATCAGTGAAACTATAGAAAAGCTGCCAAAAAAACAGAAGGCTGTTTTGATTCTGAGAACTTATCATGAGCTTTCTTATAAGGAAATCGCAGAAATCGTAGGCGGGTCGGTTAACTCTGCCAAGGTTAACTTTTCTCATGCGATAGAAAATATAAAAAGGCTTGTGGGTAAGTAGGAGCTGTTACATAGGAACCAGGGTTTGGTATGAATTGCAAAACGATAAAAAAGCGGTTTTTGACGGACTACGTGGAAGGAAATTTAGAGCTGGATCAAAAGACTCTCGTAGAGGATCATCTGGCGAATTGCCTCCAATGCCGGGAGCATTTTGGGGAAATCCAACGTATTGCGTCTCTTTTGAAATCCTATACTGTTGCGGATCCTGGAGAAGTTTTCTGGGATGGGCTTACGTCAAAAATTTATTCACGGGTAAACAAGAAAAAACCTGCGCAAAAAAAGCCCTGGGAAATTCTGCAAGAGTGGATGACCTGGAAAAGATTAGTGTACACTGCCACTCCCGTTTTGTTAATTCTTCTCCTTCTTTTTCCGGCCCATCATTTTTACCAATCCCATTTTTCAGAATTTACCAGTCAAGAAAATGTGCTGACCGTGGAGGAAATCGGAAATGAATTTTTGTTAATAGACGAATACTTAATTCAGATGCCGGCAAATCAGTTGGAAAAATTTGTGCAAAAAATGGCCTGGCTCATCTTAAGTCCTGAGGTCTTAGCCTGGCAGGAGTCCTTGGATGGGCTGGGATTGGGGACAGATGAAGAAATCTTTCAGATGCGGAAAGAAAACATGGAGTTATTGGCAAAAAGACTGCACGAGGTTTAATTTATAAAAGGAGGGATCTGTGAAAACTAAAATTTTTTGTATTGTTTTCGGCTTTGTTGTCATCCTGTCAATGACGCTGGAAACTGCCGTGGCCCAGAATCAAAAAATGGAGCGGGCGCTGGAACGTATAAATACAGTCAGGCTGCTTAAGATGATAGATGCCCTTGGGTTGGAAAAAGAAACAGCGGCAAAGCTTGCTTCCATATCGAACAAATATTGTGAGACCCGAAAAAGCCTTTTACGGAACACGAGAAAAGAGTTAAACGCATTGCGACAGATTTTAAGGAAGGATAGTCTGGATGAAGGTGAGTTAAAAAAAGTTGTAGGGCAGGTAAAAAGCCTTACAAAGGAATTAGCGGATTTAAAACTGCACCAGATGGATGAGGAGATGAATCTTCTAACGCATGAGCAACAGGCCAGGTATTTAATTTTTAATGTAGATTTTCATAAAAAAATGCGCGGGTTGATTCAAGAAATCAGAGGGGCAGAAAAAAAGAAACCGAAAGAATAGAATTGGCGTAATAGTGTTATCGAAGCGGATTTACGTAAATGAATAGAAAAATGGTTAATGGTTCAAAGTTCCGGGGTTCACGGTTCAGGGTTAAACAGATGAGCTGATAGCTGTTAAACTGATAAACTATGAGTTATCTGAGCTCATTATGTCACCCAGGATACGCCTAACTGTGAACTGTGAACTGTAAACTGTGAACCTTGAACTGTGAACCTTGAACTGTGAATTCTGAACCTGTGAACGCTTACGTTATTTATACGTTGATTGTGCTTATGTTGGCTGGTCCTGTTGCTCTGGCAGCAGAGCCCGGTAATATGGTCTGGTGGGAAATGAAATCCGGCAATGTGAATGCAGTGGCTTCTCTCAAAAGGCCCAAAAGCTTAACGCTTCGCTGGGGTAAGTTTCCGCATGTACAACAGGATGCAAGTCTTCATGGCCAATCAGCAAGTCTCGATAGCGCAAGGACATGGATCAGAAATCCTGATGGCATTATATCAGAGGCCAATCTATCTCCGGACAAGGAGGCTGTAGCATTAGATTTTCCCACCAAGCTCAATCCTACTGAGTCTAACGGCCTTTATCTTGTGGGCATTCATATAAACGCCGGAGTTATGGATATTGATTCAGACGGCACAGATGAAACGGTTCATTATTATGCAAAATATTTAATATATCATCGAAAAGATGGTGGTATTCAAGGCGATAGACCGGACGTATTTTTTAAAGATCCGAATAAGATTGCCCTTGAAATAGGGCCGTTAAATACTTCCGGTATTGGAGAAATCCCTTCTATGAAAGCTGGCTATCAAGAAGCGCTCAAAAAGCACAAAATGAAGGTTTTATACAAAGGGCGGCCACTTGCGGATGCAGAGGTAGCTGTTTTGACTGAAAGTGGCTGGGAAAGAAAAGAGAAAACTGATTCCAGAGGTATAGTCTCAATCACTCCGGTCGAAAACGAAGCAAAAGAGAATAAATTCTTGTATGTGGTGACCTACAAAGACCTGTCAAACGGGCAATATTATTGCTCCAGCCTGATGATGTATGTGCCGAAGTCCCCACCAGAATGGATGCCCAAGGCAAAAGGATTTATCTTTTGGTTTGTCCTTGGCACTGGTTTATTTGTTGTCTATGTTGGCTGGCGGATCCATAGAAGGCAAAAGCGCGACAGGAAGACTATGCTTGAATTTGAGAGACATAAGATCAGGAAGGATTAGGACGTGACTGTTACGAATTTAAGATGGATGGCGCTGATTATATCCTTTTTGGTCTTGATTCTGGGAGGATTAATAGGGCTTGATCTCGGCGGCTTCCTTCCTGTCTATGCCTGTCCTTATGTTGGGCAGACAAGGGGCGGGGTCTGTTTTTTGTTCAGACTCCAGTTCATCCTCGGAGTTGGATCCTGGGAAGCATTCAAGGCTCTGGGAGAGCACCTTCTCTATTTTTCTATTCTGGTCGTTCTTATCGGCAGGGCGTGGTGCGGATGGATCTGTCCTTTTGGATTTCTTCAGGATGTCCTGGACTTGATCAGAAGAAAGCTCCATATAGGTTATATAAGGTTTCCCGAGCGGCTCCGGGCCAACTTAAGGTGCATGAAGTGGATATTTTTCTTTATTGCTTTATTGATTCCCCTCTGGGTAGCCTATCCTTTATTAGCTCCATCTGTGGCCGGGGATCTGCGTCAACCTTTCTGCAGCCTGTGTCCAGGGAAATATATCCTGCCGCTGGTTATTGGCAATCCCGATAGCGTGGCCGTTGATTTTAAAAGCGCCACTACTATTACCATGACCATTCTTGGTCTCACCTTTTCAACCATTGCTATCATTGGCGCACTGCTGAAAAGACGATTCTGGTGCCCCTATTGTCCAATGGGCTTATTGCTTTCGTGGTACAAGAAAATCAGCTTTATAAAACTCAAAAAAGATTGCCAGAAATGCACGATGTGCGAGGTCTGCTACAATGTTTGCCCGGTAGAGATACAACAGGTTTTTAAGGAAAGGGAAAACGAGGACGTTACTTTCACTGATTGTACTCTCTGCCTGCGATGTGTGGAATATTGTCCTGAAGACGGCGCACTCAGGGCAACCTTTCTTGGGAAAACAATCTATAAATCGACCAGCAAGGGTTTCTTTTCCAGACAGCATATCATCCCGGGAGTTACTGATGATTAGGTGATTAGGTGATTAGGTGATTAGGTGATTAGGTGATTGGATGATTGGATGATTGGATGATTGGATGATTGGATGATTGGATGATTGGATGATTGGATGATTGGATGATTGGATGATTAGATGATTAGATGATTAGATGATTAGATGATTAGATGATTAGATGATTAGATGATTAGATGATTAGATGATTAGATGATTAGATGATTAGATGATTAGATGATTGGATGATTGGATGATTCGTTGATTGGATGAGAGATAGAAGGTGAGTTGTGGCGGAGAAGGCGTTTAGGACATTTGAGGACCTGGAGTGCTGGCAGGCGTGTAGGGAGTTGCGAATGTTTGCAGCCAGGGTTTGTAGGGGATTTTCCAAAGAGGAAGAATATCGTCTTAAAGATCAGATTTTGCGGTCGGCTCGGAGTACGACAGCCAACATTGCGGAGGGCTATGGGCGATTCCACTATCAGGAAAACATCCAATACTGCCGCCACGCCAGAGGGTCATCATACGAAGTTTTGGATCATTTTATTACCGGAGTTGACGAGGATCTAATCCCTGAAGCCAGTTTATCTGAATGCAGAATATTGGTGGAAAAAAGCGTTAAACTCTTGAATGGATACATTAGATATCTTGAATCAAAAAAGAAAAACAAATCAACAAATCGATGATTGGATGATTGGATGAAAAGAAAAACGAATGAACGAATCGACGAATCGACGAATCGACGAAATACTAATGACTAAGGAAGCTGATCAATTGCAAAAACGGAAAGCTCGTTTTGCCCGCGGTCTTGTTCGTTCAGCCGAAACAACGCTTGCTGAATTGGAGGAGAACCCGGATCTGCCATTGAGTATGCACTATTTTATCAATATAATGAGGGAAGTATTTGTAAAGGACCGGGCGCATCGACTGCTGCTCCCATCTCAGCATCAAAGTACCAATAATAGGAAAATAATCGGCACATACTGCCTCATGGTTCCGGAAGAGCTAATCTATGCGGCAGGCGCGATACCCGTTCGACTTTGCGGAGGAAACTATGAGGCATCCCTGGCCGGAGATGAACTGGTGCCTCGTGATACATGTCCAGTGGTAAAGTCATCTATCGGTTTTACTTCTTTGAATCTGATGTCTTTATATCAGATGTGCGATGCAGTCATAGTTCCCACTACTTGTGATGCAAAGAGAAAGATGGGGGAGGAACTTTCAAAGTTTACTGAGGTCTGGATGCTCGAAGTGCCTCATATCAAAGATAGTGAAGGTTCAAGAAGACAATGGCTTCAACAACTTTACGCTTTAAAGAATAATATTGAAAAATTTACAGGTAAAAGTTTTATACGCAGGAAAATCAGGCGCAAGGCGCTGGATGCCTCAATCAAGATGATAGGCTCGGCCCAGTACCAGGCTCGCAGGCTCTATGACATCAGGAAGTCATCTGCAGCCATAATCTCTGGGCGTGATGCAATGTTTGCAATCAATGCCTATAGTTATGATACAGCTTTTAAGTGGACAAAGGCAATGACCAGGTTGAATGATGAATTAGAAGTGCGATGCCATAAAGGTCAGTTTATTTGCAGTGAGCATACGCCGCGCATATTGATTGCAGGTTCTCCCCCGATCTTTCCTAACTGGAAAATCCCCTCTCTTATCGAAGAGATGGGTGCTGTGATCGTAGCCGATGAGTCGTGTATGGGTAATCGTTATCTTTACGATCCTATAGGACTCACCGAAAAGTCGGTGACGGATATGATGGTAGGCATTGCTGCCAGGTATATTATGCCTTGCGTCTGCCCATCATTTGCGCCAAATGAGGACAGGCTCTTTAGATTACTTCAAATGGCTGAAGAATTCAGCATTGACGGCATCATCTATCATGTACTCAAAGGGTGCGTCATCTATGACTTTGAGCTGATTCGTGTTGAAAAGATAATGAAAGGCAAAAATATACCAGTGCTGCGGATAGAAACGGACTACTCTCCTGAAGACATTGAACAGCTCAGGACCCGTATTGAAGCATTTGTAGAGATGCTCGGAATAAGAAAAGAAAGATAAAGAGGTCAGAGGTCGGAGGTCGGCATCTTGTTCCCAGGCTTTGTCTGGGAATGCATAAGAAGGGAGGATGATTACATGGAATGTTATGCAGGTATTGACGCGGGTTCAACTTACATGAAGGTAGCTATTATGAATAATAATAGCGTATTAGAGGGGTATAAAGTCGCGCCTGCAGGCATAGACTGCCGCGAGACAGCAAAAGCGGTATTCGATCAACTACTTGACAACTTAGGTCTATCTGCACCTGATGTCCTCTCTATTACTTCCACAGGTTACGGCCGGAGACGGGTCGATATCTCCCATAAAAACGTAACAGAGATAAGAGCCCATGCAACAGGCGCTGTCTGGACAGCGCATGAAGGAAGAAAAATCAGGACAATCATTGACATTGGCGGGCAGGACAGCAAGGTGATTGTTATCAACGAAGAAGGGGAAACAAAAAACTTTGCAATGAATGATAAATGCGCTGCCGGCACAGGCCGTTTCTTAGAAGTCCTTGCGCGCGTCCTTAACGTAACGGTTGAAGAACTTGGTCCCTTTTCGCTTCAGGCAAAGAGTCCGTGCCAGATAAATAGTCTATGCGCGGTATTTGCGGAATCTGAGGTAATATCGCTTCTTGCAAGGGGAAACGACCGCAAGAACATCATTGCCGGAATCCATAGATCTCTTGCCAAACGAGTTTCAGGGATGGCAAGAAGGGCCGGTTTGGAATCTGAAGTGCTTTTGACCGGTGGAGGAGCCCTTAATCCCGGTCTTGTCGCTGCATTTGAGGATGAATTGATGATGGATATCTATGTTGCAAAAAATCCTCAACTCAATGGCGCAATCGGAGCCGCCCTGCTTGGCAAAAACTCTAATGGAGGAAAAGGGTAAATATGTTACCTCAATTTGCGATACCCTATTCCACAGCCTTATTTATAGGCATTACATCCGGAATAAGCCAGTGTAATGTTGTATGTGCTCCGGTTGTATCTACTTATATAATGGGATCAGGACAAAGCGCACTAAAGGGCCTGAAATCTTTTGCTGTTTTTACGCTTGGAAGAGTTTTCATGTGCGCAGCGCTTGGCCTGGCTTCAGGTTATATCGGCGCAACATTTATTAGTGTGGAAAGCGACTTGCAATATGTCCGGTTAGTTTACAGTTCTGTGTTGATTTTAGTTGGTTTGCTGATGCTTGTACATCCTGTGTGTAAAAACTGCAAACAGTCAAAAGAGAAAACCAGGATGTTTGCCTTTTTCTCACAACGTTTTGCTTTCAATCCAACAGCACACTTGCTTATTATGGGGATGGCATTTGCCATGATTCCATGTCCGCCGATGGGACTCGCATTGCTTTATAGCTCACAGATGCCGTCAGTAATCTCCAGTTCTATCCTGATGTCGCTTTTCGGCATCGGGACAGCAGTCTCGCCACTTATAATTATTTGTGCTCTGGCAGGCTGGTTTTCTAAAAAAATTAAGAGCGAGGTTCCGCAATACAGGATGATGTTTCAGAGGCTTTCAGGGGTAATATTAATCTTACTTGGTGGTTTGCCTGTTATATTTTAAGGAAACTTTTAAATGGTCAATTGCTAATTTTGTCTCCCTCGCCCCTTGGGGAGTGGGCCGGAGTGAGGGGGAAACAGGAGGTGTAATGATGAAGAATTTCAAAAGACTTTTTCAAATCGTTTTAGTTCTATGTTTTTGTTTGTGCCTTTCCACAGTTGCTTATGCCCATACAATGTGGCTCAATGTTACAGACTATTCCCCGAAGATTTTTTCCCATCCCAAATATGCTCCGGTGCCGCGGGCAAAAACTGTGGTTTATTTTGGTTGGGGGCATAGATACCCGGTAGCTGATTTTTTATCTGACAAATATCTGGGAGACTTTTTCTTGATTAAGCCGGATGGCAGTAAAGAAAAATTAACACCTGGTGAAGGAGGATTCCGGGCTGTTGAAATAAAGGAAAAAAAGGAAGGCGGGATGATAGTCGCTGCGACCATAACACCTGGTTTTTATGGAGAAATAAAGAAAAAAAAGGATTTCTATAAACTTCGTTATGCGCAATACGCCAAGGCATTAATAAATGTTGGAAAAGTTTCAGGCAATCCCTTTTCAAAGCCTGTGGGCCACAGGTTAGAGATAATTCCTTTGAAGAATCCCAATGAACTTAAGTTGGAAGAGTGGTTTGAATTTAAGGTGTTGTTTGATGGAAAGCCGGCAAAGCGTGTGAAGATTCGTGCATGTTCTCTTTTTTCCTTCGCTGGCAAATCTTTTACTACATCAACAGATAATAATGGGAAGGCAAAGATAAGGATTCTGGATTATTGTGGACCATGGATTGTAAAAGCGACTATGCAGTTGCCCCCTACTAAGGAGTTCAAAGATAAATGCAAAGAGCTTTCTTATACAGCGACGCTTACTTTTGCAGTGCCGAAAACGTAGCTGTTGAGTGATTGGATGAATGGGATGGTTGGATGATTGAGTGAATAGGCGTCACTGCTTAAGTAGCCGGATGTTTAAATAATCTGCGAAAATCTGCGTAATCTGCGGATTGGACGAAAAGAAAAATGAATCAACAAATCAACGAAATGAGAAAGGAGACTATGCAATGAAACACTTTAAGGTATTTGCATTTGCTTTACTTACTATGCTTATGGTGGCTGGTTCTGCCGCTTTTGCGTCACATCCGGCCCAGGTGATCTGGTGGGAGCTCGAAGCTCAGCACACAGATCATGCTGCTGCTTTGACCATGGCTGAAATGATTGCTGCTTTCGAAAGGCCAAAGACATTGATTTTGCGCCAGGGGACATTTCCACCTTCAGGGGATGATAAGAGCGCTCCTGGCCAATTTTTGGCGTTCGATGATGCCAGCGTCTGGATCAGAAATCCTGATGGCGTGGTGTCAGCGATAAATCCGTCCCGAGATAATGGGACTATCACACTGAACCTTCCCTCCGATCTCAACGCTGGAGAGTTGAATGGCCGATACCTCGTGGGCGTCCATCTCGATGCCGGTGTTATGGATCTTGATTCGGATGGCACAGATGAGAAGGTTCATTTTTATTCGAAGTTCCTCGTAAATTATCGCAAAAAGGATGGCATTAAAGGTGAAAATCCGGATGTTTTCTTTAAGTACGACGATAAGATTGCCCTTGAAATAGGGCCGTTTTTTCCCAAAAGTATGTTCAAAAAGGCGGCATGCCCTCACGCTGATGCTATCAAAGGCAGCAAAGGAAGTAAGGTCGGTTATGTTAGTGATGGTGGCAACCAGTCATCCCTCAAGGAGTACAAAATGAAGGTTTTATACAAAGGGCGGCCACTTGTAAATGCAGACGTAATTATTTTGAGTAAGACCGGTTGGAAGAAGACCCTCGTGACCGACTCTGAGGGCGCAATTTCAATTACTCCTCCAAAGACACTTGCACCTATTGTAAATCCGCAGGGAATCAGTCACTTTCGTGGACATGGAAAGCCTCACTCTGGAATCGGAGAAGGTACAAAAAAAGACTCGCAGGGCGCAGGACACAAGGCTGGATACGCCGAAGGGCATAAGGTTCGACATGCCAACAGAATATTACCTGGAGGCAGACATACAGCCGTAGACAAATTGCTCTATGTGGTGGCTTATGAAGACCCTGCAACCGGGGAATATCACTGTGCAACCCTGCCAATGAGTTTAGGAATGTTTTCTCGCGGCGGCAGCGGCAAATGGCTGAGCATGTCCAGCGGCTTTGCTTCCTGGGGTATCCTTGGAGCGGGTTTAGGCGTTGTCGGTGTTGGCGGAGGTATTTACCATAGGAAAAGACGCAACAGGGAAACAATCTTCAAATCCAAAAAATCATAGTATCAGAAATTTGAAACTGAAAAATTTGTAATGGCCGCAAAAAGTCGCATAAATATAAATCGTATGCATTTGTTAAGGCTCAAACCGTTTTGCGCTTTTTGCGACTTTTTGCGGCTAATTTTCGTTTTTAAAGGTGCAAACTACTTTTGTGGCTATATAAAGAATGTCCGAAATGATAACCATAGATATAAATAGGCGGAGGAATATGTTCAGGCGACTTTTGCTGCTGTTGTTTACCGCTGGAATCTGTTTTTTTGTTTCAGCGATGGCGCTTGCCGAAGATGGCTCGCATGCAGAAGAAGAACTGACTATAGAGCAAGCCATTGCAGTCGCCTTAAAGAATAATCCGAGCATAAGGGTTGCTAGTGAAGCGCGTATAGCTGGTCGTGCAAGGATCGGGCAGACACAATCCGCCTACTATCCATACGTAAACTTACAGACAAGATACAGCCGCAGTTGGCAGGAGGCAAGCCAATCGTCTGCCCGAAACCATTATGGAAATACCTTCGAGTTGAGCCAATTGATTTTCGATTTTGGCAGAACGCCAGGTCTTGTGGGAAGTGCTCGAGAAAGTTATGAGTCGCTCAAAGAAAGTTATCAGAATTCCAGACAAATCGTGGCACTGAATACAAAGGTAGCTTATTACGCTTATCTGGCTTATGAGCGGGAATTAATGCTCACCGAAGAAATCGTCAGGCAAAGAAATCAATTATTACATCAGGCAAAGCAATTTTTTAAGACTGGCCTCAAGCCCAGGATTGACGTAACCAGGGCAGAAGCAAACCTCTATGATGCAAAATTATCTTTTATCAAGGCGCAGAACGGGTTGCAGATTGCAAAGATAAACCTGGTGAATGCCCTTGGAATAGAAAAACTTCCGTGGAGTGTGCTAAAAGATGTACTGGAGATAAAAAAACCCATCATCATGAATCTGGACGATGCAAAGAGTATGGCCATAATGCAGCGGCCAGACCTTCTTCAAAACAAAGCGTTAGAGAGAGAAAGAGAATTTTCAGTGAAGGCTGCAAAGGCTGAGTATCTCCCCAGGTTGAGCGGCAATGCAAACTACGGCTGGAGCAGCACGGATTTCCCATTGCAAGAAGAATGGACGGTCGGGATGCAGATGGCATTTCCATTGTTTACAGGGTTTGAAAAAAGAGAGAAACTGAGGCAGGAAGAGGCCAAACTGAGGCAGGCGAAAGCCTTCAGTGATGTGATCATACAAAACACTTTGGCCGAGGTAGAGCAGGCTTATGCAGATATGAATACGGCTTCCGAACAGATTGTGGCAGCAAGAAAGGGAAGTCAGGCTTCCAACGAGAATCTTGAGCTTGCAACTAAGCGATATCAGCAGGGGCTAAATGATATTATTGAGATAACAGATGCCCAGGTTCAATACCTGACTGCTGAGACGAAATACATCAATTCTCTGTACGACTATAAAATAGCTGAAGCTATGCTTGAAAAAGCAACAGGCAAATCTTACTGAGAGGTAATGGTGAAGTTATTCCATAATAAGTATGTAAAATACATTATATTGATATTGGCGCTCATTGGTATTCCGTGTGTCATATACGGCCTTATTGATAAAAAAAACGAACCCGGATATCGCACTGTAAAACTGGAAAGAGGAGATATTGCCTCTACTATTCTGGCTACTGGCACACTTAATCCGGTTATTCTTGTCCAGGTTGGAAGCCAGATTTCAGGCAACATTAAGGGCCTCTACGCAGATTTCAATTCTGTGGTCAAAAAAAACCAGGTAATCGCCCGGATAGACTCGATGTTGCTTAAGGCAGAAGTGGAAAAGGCCAGGGCAAATTACAAAGCTGCCCTGGCAAATGTGGAAAAGGCTAAGGTAATAGCGAATGATACCAGGCGTACATTAAATCGCTATGAGGCCCTTGTTAAAGAAAACCTGGTATCACAGAGCGACGTGGATACCGCTCAAACTAACTACGATTCTGCTGTGGCTCAGATTGAAGTAGTTAGAGCACAGGTAGATCAAACCAGGTCAACTCTGGATTTTTCCAGGACCCGCCTGGACTATGCGATTATTCGTTCGCCTGTGGATGGCATTGTTCTTTCAAGAAATGTAGATGTGGGACAAACAGTCGCAGCAAGTTTCCAGGCCCCTACGCTCTTTACCATTGCCCGGGATCTAACCGAAATGCAGGTAAATACCAGTGTGGATGAGGCTGACATCGGCCGGGTGGAAGTGGGACAAGAGGTTACCTTTACCGTAGATGCCTATCCTTCCGAGGTGTTCGAAGGAAGGGTTTCACAGATTAGAAATGCTCCCCAGGTAGTACAGAATGTCATTACATACGATGTCATCATTGAGGTAGAAAACCCCGAGCTAAAACTCAAGCCGGGCATGACGGCCAATGTCTCTATTGTAGTAGCTGAAAAAAGAAATGTTTTGAGAATTCCTAATGCTGCTTTAAGGTTCCGACCTTACGGGGAAGAAAGGGAATCCCGCCAACCAAAAGGAATAGAGACAAGCGCCCAAAATCGGGTATGGGCGCTCCTTGCTGATGCGAAACTGAAATCTGTGCCCGTCAAATTAGGCGTTAACAACGTAAGGTATTACGAGCTTACAGAAGGAGATCTCAAGGAAGGAGATAATCTGGTTGTGGGACTGTCGGGTGAAAAACGTTCGTCCAACCCAGGCGCTATAGGCTCGAAGATGTATCGGGCTCGGAGATATTTAGGACATTAGCATTCGTTGATTGGATGATTCGTTGATTGGATGATTGGATGGATGGAGAATAAGGAATGGCTAATCTCATAGAAACCCGGAACCTGGTTAAGGTTTACAGTTCAGGCGATGTAAAGGTAGTTGCTTTGGATGAAATTAGCCTGACCATTGATGCAGGGAGCCTGGTGGCGGTGATGGGACCTTCCGGCTCTGGCAAATCTACACTTATGAACATACTTGGCTGCCTGGATAAGCCAACGTCCGGCAAATATTTCTTAGAAGGAATAGATATAGGGGGCCTCGACAGGGATCAACTGGCTCACATCAGGAACCATAAAATAGGTTTTGTGTTTCAAACATTTAATCTGCTTGCCAGAACCTCTGCCCTTGAAAATGTTGAACTCCCTCTGATTTACAGTGGGGTATCTACCGGAAAGAGAAGAGAAATGGCCATGGACGCGTTACACTCCGTTGGTTTATCAGGACGAGACAGCCATTATCCCAATCAGCTCTCCGGTGGTGAACAGCAGAGGGTAGCCATTGCCCGGGCACTGGTCAATTCTCCTGCTATAATCCTTGCCGATGAGCCTACCGGAAATCTGGATACCAAAAGCAGCTATGAGATTATATCTATCTTTCAGAAATTGAATGTCGAGAAGGGAATTACCGTCATTATTGTAACCCATGAACCCGATATTGCTGCTTTCACGAGAAGAAATATTATATTTCGAGATGGAAAAGCAGCAGAAGATAAAATTGCACAAAAAAACACAAGTGCCTGCCCTGGCGCTATGCGATAACCTGACTATTGTTGAAGTATTTCTTGTTATATAGGAAATTATAAAATTATGCTTTATCATTATTCGACGTTCGATGTTGGACGTTCGATGTTGGATGTTCATCTTTTAATATGTTTTTTCTTTCAAGTCTAAAAATTGCGTTTCGGGCTATCCGGGTGCAGAGGATGAGATCGGCCTTGACCATGCTGGGCATCATCATTGGTGTGGGAACGGTTATCATTATCATTAATGCCGGTTCCGGGGCTAAGAGTCAGATTGCCAAACAGATTGCCGGCATCGGTTCAAACCTCCTTATGGTATTTCCAGGCTCTACAAGTTCCGGAGGCGTCAGAATGGGCGCCGGTACCAAACCTACCCTGTGCATTGGTGACGCCGAGGCCATTAAAGAGGCATGTCCCAGTGTCAAGCTTGTTGCACCTACGTGGGGTGGCACAGCGCACCTCGTTTTTGGCAATCAAAACTGGAGTACGTCTGTTACCGGCACAATTCCGGATATGTTTCAGATCAGGAATTGGACCCTCGCGTTTGGCTCTCTTTTTAACCAGCGTGATATCAATACAGCAGCCAAGGTCTGCATCTTGGGACAGATAGTGGTGGAAAATCTTTTGGGAGATATTGACCCAATTGGTCAAGTCATCAGAATCAATAAAATTCCATTTACTGTTATTGGGGTTTTAGACAAAAAGGGTTCATCATCATACGGCAGAGATCAGGACGACAGTATCTATGTTCCTTTGAGCACAGCGCAGAAGAGACTTTTTAGCACGCATATTCCCGGCCTTGTCAGAACAATCATGGTTCAGGCAAAGAGCCTGGAATTGATGTTTGAAGCTGAAAAAGAAATAAATGCCCTGCTCATGCAGAGGCATCATATTCAATCAGGTCAGGAAAAGGATTTTACTGTAAGAAATCTGACCGAAATAATGAGTATAGCCCAAAAAACAGCAAACATTATGTCGGTTCTGTTGCTTACTATTGCTATGATTTCTCTCGTGGTGGGCGGAATAGGAATTATGAATATTATGCTGGTTTCGGTCACAGAAAGAACCAGGGAAATCGGCATTCGCATGGCCGTGGGAGGGAGAAGTAAGGATATCCTCATGCAATTTCTCATAGAAGCCATTATCCTGAGCCTGTTTGGGGGGCTGTTAGGGATGGTATTAGGAATAACAGCATGTAAGGTTATAGCGGCTGTGATAAAATGGCCCATCCCGATTTCGTGGGAAGCCCTTTTGTTGGCCTTTGTCTTTACCGGGGCAATCGGGGTCTTTTTCGGATTCTATCCCGCTAATAAGGCATCCAAATTAAATCCTATTGATGCCTTGCGATATGAATAAAATTAGCAATTAGCAATTAACAATTAACAATTAACAATTAACAATTGACCACTGACCATTGATAATTGATAATTGACCATTGATAAGAGCTTATCGCCATTGCAGGCAAAAGCATCATGGCAGCAAGGAGGAAAGAAATAATGAACTTTTCTGGTTTCGTGGTTGGCAGTGTTATGCTGTTAACAATAGCATTTACTCATATACTTGTTATTAAAGGTGAATATCATTTTGGGACAAAGTGGTGGCCAGCGCTCTTTTTTGTTGGTTTTCTCTTTATATTAGTTTCTATCTTCGTCGATAATGAACTTTTGTCAGGAAGCCTTGGTATTGTCAGCTTTTGTTTATTCTGGAGCATTTATGAACTTTTTCTGCAAAAAAAGCGTGTTGCCAAAGAATGGTTTCCCAAAAATCCAAAAAGGGACTATGATATTGGATGATTGGTTGATTGGGTTGATTGGGACGGAAAATCCCCTCTTGAGAGGGGTGGACGCGAAGCGGACGGGGTGTGTAATCCTCTATGAAGAAGGTTGGATGATTCGTTGATTAAATGAAAAGAAAAACCAATCAACCAATTAACCAATCAACGAATCGATGATTTCATGACCGATAATTTGAGAGTGAACTAAAGTGACAAAATCTTTTTTGCTGTTATTTGTATCAGTCTGCCTTTTAAGCTTTACTGCTACGGCAGCTTTCAGTTTTGATATACCCAGGAAAGAAGAATTGGAGTTAAAAGCCCGGGCACGGATGAAATATGTGACACTTGACCTGACAAAGGTGACATTTTCAGAGGATGAAAAGAGGAAAATAGAGCATGATTTTGAAGAGAACTACAGTCTGGATATATCGGATTATGATCCGGTAACAAACATGGCTATCGTAAACATTATTGCCAGGAAATTTGATAACATGCCTATGATCCAGAAATGGTATTTTGACGGAACTATATGGCGGGATGATCTCGATCCGGATATCATAGTAGATCCCGCTATGCCTTTTAAAAGCCTTGACGGAAATTGTCCTTCGCGTTAATAGAGGTGTATATTTAAATTAGAAACTTTAATCTTTATAAGGGATGTCTTACGAGCTCGGACCTTTAGAAAGGTGTGCCGGGAAAGTGAAGGCGTAACATGGGTTGTAGTACAAAGCCAGGTTGCGCCTTTTTGTTTAGGAGATGTAGACAGTGAAGACCAGTATACGAAAAAATCACAACTTCCAGAGATCGCCCGAATTTATTGAGAAGTGCAGGATAGATGTTAAACAATTGATGTTAACGGATAAATTTGAAAGGAGGCTACCGGATGAAAACTATAATTGTGTGTGCGAGCCGTTATGGTTCGACCCTTGAGATTGGCCGCTGGATGGCAGATCGCCTGCCTTGGGAGAATGTGGACGTTTATCCGGTAGAGAAGGCACCCGAGCCGGAAGGTTATGAACTGGTCTTTTTAGGTGGTGGTGTTTACACTGAAGAGGTGAGCAAGGAGATAGTGGAATATGCCAGGAAGCACCTGACTTTTATGAAAGATCAAAAAGTGATCCTCTTTGCTGTCTGCCTTGATACCAAAGGGGTCTATATGCGGGGAAAGATACATGGAGGCTGGAACTACCTAAAGCCGCTTCTTCATCTCTTTAAAGATCAACCTCCTGTTCACGCCGGGGTCCTATCCGGGGAGATCAACCCGAAAAAGCTTACCGAAAAGGACTATAATCTTCTTATGATCCTTTATAATAAAATTCTTAAACGCAATCTAACAGAGGTTCCTTACCGAACCCTGATGAATAAGCTGGAGGTCTGGGAGTTTGTCGAAAAAGCCTTATCCCGACTGGAGGGAAGATTTTAATGTAAATCTCAGGAGAAGCGCTGATGGAAGATAAAACAAAACATAAAATGAACGTCGGGACGCTTAACCGTCATACCTCTGAAATAACCCCACAGGATCAGCGAAGGTTTTTTGCCAATGAAAATGGCGATCCCTTGCACTCGGCTTTTGATAAAAAGAGCGCAGTGCATCCAGGGGCCAGGGGTCGGCCTCTGGACCCTGAAAGCGCCGGCGAGGTGTGGAGCCGGATTATGGCCAGGGAGGGGGGAAAAGAGAAAAGAGCCGCATATTTCCATATACCATTTTGTGAGACACACTGTCTTTATTGCGGCTTTTATTTAAACCCGTTCAAGGCTGGCGAAGAAGAGAATCGTTATGTCGATTATGTTATCCGGGAACTGGAGATGGTGGCGAAGACTCCCTTTATCAAATCCCATCCTTTTCATGCCATCTATCTTGGAGGAGGAACCCCGAGTGCACTGAGGCATGAAAACCTTTTCAGGCTCCTGAAAGTAATCCCGAAATATCTGCCTCTGGCCAATGATTGCGAGATTACACTTGAAGGGAGAGTTTATCATTTTTCAGATGATAAGATCTTTGCGTGTATAGAGGGAGGGGTTAATCGTTTTTCTATAGGAGTTCAGAGTTTTGATACCCAGGTGCGCAGGAAGATGGGGCGCATCGAGACAGGAGAAAAGGTTGCAGAGAGACTAAAATATATAGCTGGCCTTGACCAGACCGCTATGGTAATTGATTTGATTTATGGTCTTCCTTACCAGACCATGGAGATATGGGAAAAGGATGTAACAAAGTATATTGAATTGAAACTGGATGGCGTGGATCTATACCAGTTGAATATCTTTAAGAGGGGGAGGCTTGAAGAGGCTGTCCGGAAAAAAACGATAGCGCCGCCTGCTGATATCAGGATGCAGGCCGACATGTTTGCAAGAGGGGTAGAGATCATGAAGCATGCAAGATACAGGCGGCTTTCCATAAGCCACTGGGGGAGGACCACACGGGAGAGAAATATCTATAATGCCCTGGCCCTGTCCGGCAAGGTTTGTGTTCCCTTTGGTTCCGGCGCAGGGGGATGGCTGGATGGATACTTCTTCTTCCAGGACAATAGACTGGATGGTTATTATCGAAGAATTGACGAGGGTAATAAACCGATTGCCATGTCCATGAAACAGCCTGAGAATAACGACCTGTTTAAGGAGCTTGCAGGGCAGATGGAATTAGGGCGCTGCCATTTAAAAGAGCTTGGAGAACATTACGGTTTTGAGCTTGAAGAAATCTTCTTTCCTCTCCTTGATCAGTGGGAAAAGGTTGGTCTGATTAAAATGAACGACGGCTGGACAGAGCTGACCCTGGCAGGTGAGTTCTGGCAGGTAAACCTTTGCCAGGCATTGATCGATCATTTTGCTGCGGTGATTGGAAAGCGACCGGCCAGTCCCGGCATGATGGATCTTGGAGACTGATTTTGAAAAACGCAATCATTTCAGATGTGATCACGCACAGGAATCGCGCAATTAGAATATGCCTGATAATTACAGGGTCATTCTTTGTAGGTCTTGGAACGCTCGGGATAGTTTTGCCTCTTTTGCCTACAACCCCGTTTCTCGTGCTTGCCGCTATGTGTTTTTCCCGAAGTTCAGAAAGATTTCACAACTGGCTCCTTAACAACAAATGGTTTGGAGCCTACATTAAGAATTACCGGGAGGGTAAGGGGATTTCGTTAAGGCAAAAGGTTGTAGTTCTGTCCCTCCTGATATTAACAATCGGATATTCATGCATTTTCCTGCTTGATCATATTGCCGTCAGGATTATTTTAGTTTTGATAGCTGTTGGCATAAGTAGCCACATTCTCAGAATTCCAACCTTGCGCAGCCCTAAACAATGATCAATGTAACTGCTCAGTTAGATAGGCTGAAGGCTGTTAGATCACTTCAGCCTTCAGGCTAAACAAATAGTAGATAGCCACGAATGACATGAATGGGGCACGAATGAACCGTGAGCCTGAGTAGTTACAAAAAATCTTGACAGTAAATTTTTCTTTTGTTAGGGATGCCTAAATTGCTTAGTTATATAAAACTCTGAAGGGATGTTTTACGGTTTCCTGGCCTGATATTGCGGGAAAAAGTGAGGGCGTAACTTGGATTGTGAAAGCAGTCGGGTTGCGCTTTTTTTATTGTTCTAAAGAAACAAAAAAAGGAGGGGGAAATGGCTACCAGGGAAGAATTAGAAGAAAAAGCAGGAGATTGCCAAACCACTGAAGATTATGTCGATGTGGCAAAAGAAATAGTTAACGCGTTGTCAGATAAGGAATGGGCCACAAGCCTCATTGAAGAAGGCGCGGAATGGGCGCAAACCGCTGATGAATGTATAGCCCTCGCAAAGAGTTCATCAGAGGTATTGGAAAACAAAGAGAAATCAAACGAATATCTGGTGCGTGCCAAGGATTATTGCATGAACGCCCAGGATTTCGTAAACCTTGGCAAAGCAGCATCAGACATGGGCGAGGCCGAAGCCGCCAAAGAAATATTTGTCGCCGCTCAGGGCAAATGCGTCAAGATCAAAGATTTTCTGGATCTCAGCAAAACCATCAATGAGCTACTTTCAGACGCGGAGTTAGCCAGGGAAACCGCTAACAAGGCATTGGGCAAATGCAGCAGCGCCGCGGACTATAATGAATATGCCAAAAGTGTACTTGATATATTTGACGATAAGGACTGGACAAAGGAAGTTTACGACAAGGCTGTTGAAACATGCAAAACCGGAGAAAATTTCGGGGTGCTCGCGAAAGGTGTTCTGGATAATCTTTCCGATAAAAATCTGGCCAAGTCAATTTATGAGAAGGCGGAGAGTTCCCTTGATTCAGGAATTGATCTGATAAAATTGGCCGAGTCAGCCATAACTGATTTAGAAGATGAAGAATATGCCAAAGCAATTTATACAAATGCCGAGGGCAAGCTCGAAAGCGGCGATGATTTGATGCAACTCGCGGAATCATTGATGGGTAAACTTAATGATAAGGACATGGCGTTGACAGTTTATAAAACAGCGGAAACTAAATACAGCGATTATGCAAATTATGTCAAACTGGCCAAAGCTGTCTTCAAGGATACGGGTGATGCTGCTTTTGCCGGTAGTGTTTACAAAAAGGCGGCTGACACAACCCAGGATTCCAATCAACTGGTAGCGGTTGCAATTGCCCTGGCTGACGAAATTAATGATAAAAAAGGCGCCTTTGACGAGCTAAAACGAGCAGAGCTATCCGTTAAGACCGTGGATGAATTTAAAAAGACTGCCGATGCCATCATCAAGTACGCTGACGATCAACAGTGGATTGATGTTATTAATGACCAACTCGAAAAGCGAGAGACTCACAAAGACCTTTATAAAGAATTTGTTGACCGGGAACAAGAATGCAAAACAAGCAAATCAATGTCTAACCTGGCCCATGAAGTGATTGAGAAAACGGCTGATTCTCATTATGCCAGAAAGCTTTACCAAACGGCTGAAGGATTATGCACGTATTTTCCTGAATATCTCCATGTTGCCGGGGCCATTTATTCTGATCTTAACGACGCAGACTGGATACGAACAATTTATGAAAAACTGCTCGAAGAGTGCGATGATACACACAAGTATAACGATTTGGTTGATGGAATAACAACCACCTTGAATGATAAAGAATGGGTTAAGAATATCTATTCGAAATTGGAAGAACAATGCAACAAGGAGACAGATTTTATCAAACTGGCCCGTATTGTTCTGGCAAAATTGGGCGATCAAGATTTGGCCAAAAAACTTCTCGGTAAGGCTGAGGAAAAAAGTCAGGATATATTCGGGTACACCACTGTAGCAATGGCTGTGCTCGACATTTTGGCTGATAAGGAGTGGGCAAAATCTATCTACAATAAAGCTGAAGCGAATTGCAATAATCGGGATGATTACGAAAATCTAATTTCCGAGATCCAGAGGAAAACGCCTGACGATGACCTTCTCCGGCAGATACACAGCTCCGCTGAGAATAAGTTTAGAGAAACAAGAGATTTTATTTATTTGGCCGAAAGCATTGTAAGGTGTTTTTCGGATAATTCATGGGCCAGGAATGTCTATGCAAAAGCTAAGCAAGCGTCAGATGCCAATACCTGCAAATTTGAGCTGGCTGCCAGCGTTGCCAGGAAGCTAAATGACACAAAATGGGCATCTCGGTTGCGAAGATAACATTTCCAGAAAAGGAAAGTATAACAATGTTACACAAGAAACAACTTCTTTCGGTCTCCAAAATCCACCGCCTAAAAAAAGATATGGATATTTTGATCGTTGGAAGGGATATTTTTTCAAAAATTTCAGAAAAAAATCCGGTTATCACTGTTGCCTTATGAAAACACTACTAATTGGCCATTTTTAGGCGCACCCCTCCCTTAATAAACGATTTTACTTCTTATCTCTTACTTTTTAGCCTACCCGGAGGGAACAGGCTGAAGCATTGCAATTTTCTTTCGGGCATTAATCAACAACTCCATTGCCGGATTGTTTTTTGTTAACCTGATTATCAAACTGCGGGAACGTGTTACCACACGTCCAGGAAGATTAATAAAAGAAAACCTAACTGCTTTCATTCTCTTTGATATCCAGGAGCCTTCCATCGCCAGTTTCTTCATCATCGCATTCAGATTAAGCGCTAATATCATGATCCACCACCAGAAAAAACAGAGGGGTCGGGAAAACAAAGGGGGAAAACAAAGGGGTCGCGTCTTCATTTTTCACTTCTGTCAAGAATGAAGACCTGACCCCTATGTTTTTCGTGACCCCTATGTTTTTCCCTGATTTTTAATTTTTCTGCTACATTTTTTAGTCTTGAAACTTTTTGCTGGTAAGCCCAAACTAACATTTTACTCCTCTCGTTTACCCTCAAGGGTCAAAGGCAGACTTGACCCCATTTCTTCAATGACTGCTAATTATGGAACGGTTATCGAATCGCTTGTTTCATCATTAGCTGTGGAGTCGTATTCCCAGCCAGTAAGGGAAACATCATCCACTGTGAAGGTGAACGTGCCAACAGCATTTTTCACAGGATCCGATTCTAAGGTTACTTGCCCAGCACTATCTGTTTCACCTGAGTCTGCGTCGCTTGTTATTCCACTCCAAGTACCTGATACAATTGCGCCGCCTTGCACCGGCGAGCCGACAGAGTCAACAATGGTCACTGTGGCTGTGGCATAAGTGTACCAGCCATTCAGTTTTCTTACAGCTGTTGACATATCAATGCTGGAGATGTGCGCGGTATCATCAGACGCCTCATCTGTGGTGAAACTATAACCATCGAAACCACCGGCGTCAGCAGCCATATTTCCAGCGGCATCTGTTGACTGCACTTCATAGTAGTAAGTTGTATCTGCTCCAAGGCCGGTGAGGGTTATAGAGTGGCTGGTGACCATAGTCGAATCAAAAGCGCTACTCTCATCAATAGTGGTCGTTCCATAATTAACCATGCTATCACTTAGCTCATCTGTTGTCCATGTGATGGTTGCGCTTGAGCTGGTGACTGAGCTTGCTACTGACGATATTTCTGGCAGTGTAACATCACCTTTAAATGTAATCGTCGTAGCAGTCCCTGTATTATTAGCAAGGTCAGTGCCAAAGGCATCTACAGTATGTATCCCGGTCGTAGTAACGGTAAATGTCCACTCCCAGGTATTCGTTGCTGTTGCCAACATTCCTACCGATTCAATAATTGTTTCATCCGGCAAGGTCACTTTAACTGTTGGCGCTGCAGATAAATCTTCATTAAAGGTTACAGTAATTGTCGTTTCTCCATTGCTTGGATCAGGGGAAGCTGTTATTGAAAGAACTGGCGGTGTAATGTCTGGTCCTGTTGTATAGTTTAAAGCAGCATAGGCATCCACAATCCCCCATCCATACGCTGTATCCCAGCCCTCATCTCCTTTATCTTCGGCTGAATTCTGCAATGCCTCTCTCACAGCATCCGGGCCAATAACCCCATTAGCTATCAGCAAGGCAGCCACCCCAGCTACATGAGGACTAGCCATAGAGGTGCCTTGATAGAACCAATAGCCAAAATTTGTATAGTCACTGCCGTCGTGGGTCTGCTGGAGAACTCCGTCACCATAACCATCCCCGTTCTGATTAACGTAAATATCCCCGCCCGGCGCAGTTAAATCCAAGGATGGGCCTCCATTGGAATAATAGGAAACCTCTTCATCGTACCTGGTAGCTCCAACTGCTATACAATACGCATCGTATGCAGCAGGATAACTCACAGTGGTTGCTGAGCCATCATTGCCGGAAGCACAGACAATAGTAACGTCACTATTATAAGCATAGACAAGGGCGTTCTCCAGGGTAATTGATGGCACTGGTCCGCCAAGACTCATATTAATAACCTGGGCGCCATTATCAGCAGCAAAATAGATGCCATCGGCAATATCTGTATAGGTTCCGGAACCAGCACTATCCAGCACTTTTACCGGCATTATGGAACAATCAAAGGCCACCCCGGCTACCCCTTCGCCATTATTTGTAGATTGAGCGATAGTGCCCGTGACATGAGTACCATGTCCCTCATCATCATTTGGGTGGTCATCGTCATTGACAAGATCAGATCCGGGTACAACTACAAAATCAGTATTGGCTAAGTCCGGTGCCTGCTCGTAAGTTATATACCTATATTTGCCGCTTGCCCCAAGAGGGACGACTTCTTCATAATCTTCATAGGCCACTCCGGTGTCTATTACCGCTACTATAACACCATCGCCGGTCGACAAGCCCCAGGCTTCTTTCATGCCTATTCCACCGTAATCGGCATTATCCAGATGCCATTGAAGAGGATAATATGGATCATCGGGAACCAAAAAGGCATGGGCTATGAAGTTTGGTTCTGCATACTCGACATTAGGATTCCTCTTATATGTCGCGACCATCTGTTCAACGGTCCTTCCCTTTGGAATCCTCAATCTCTTAAACCCTGCAAACCGGCTGGTTTTTATTACCGAAGTTCCATGTTTTTGATTTATTTCCCTCACTACGTCGGAGCTAACCCCTGGTTTGAACTTTACAATAATCTCCATAGGGACATATCCGGGGCCTTCAATGGTTTTTACCCCATCTTTCACAAAAAACTCCTGTCCGAAACTTATGCCGGCAAAACCTAATATCAAAAGACTTGCCAATGCAATTCCTACAATCAAACATGTCTTTTTCATGATTTTGGCCCTCCTGAAAACAAGATTATTTTTCCTCGCAAATTTCTGTTGGATCGGAATATTTTTGAATTTATTTAATAACATAGGGGCAAAAAATAAGTCAACAAATTATAGTTGGACATGATGTGTATTCTGGTAGTTCTTATCCCTTCGCCTTAGCGGTTCAAGAAACTAACAAAATAAGTGCATTAATCAAGATGCGTACCAATCGCTTTGACATTGACAAAAATTAAGGTTTATGGGATTTGCTTAGAATATATTAACAATCAACCAACGTTATATATTAAGAGGATATAGTTATGAGGCGCCAGAATATATTGAAAATTCTTGCCGAACATCGTAGTGAAATTGAATTACGTTTTGGCGTGGCATCATTATCGCTTTTTGGTTCTGTGGCCCGCGATGAGGCTTCGGCAGAAAGCGACGTTGATATCCTGGTAACTTTTGTGCAAACTCCTGGGATATTTGGTTTCCTTGAGTTGAAAGAATACTTGGAAAACCTCTTGCAATGTTCTGTTGATCTCGTTACCAGGAATGCCTTAAAAAAACAGTTTCGTGAACAGATTCTTCAGGAGGCGCTTCATGCCGTCTAGAAGTTGGCAGTTTCGAATAGATGATATTGTTGAAGCGATTAACAAAATTGAGCGCTATACCCATGGCATCGATTTTGCTGCATGGCAAAACGATGAAAAGACTGTAGATGCTGTTATCCGTAATCTTGAAGTGATTGGGGAAGCCTCTTCACATCTGCCTATAGAAGTCCAAGAACAATACGAGGATGTGCCTTGGGGCACGATGAAGGGGATTCGTAATATTTTAGCCCATGAGTATTTTGGTATTGACCTTGAAATTGTCTGGAAAACGGTTAAGGAGGACCTGCCGATTCTGAAGAAACGGTTGCTGTAAATTTTTAATCGACCCCCTTTGTTTTAACTTCTCTCAGCCGCAGGCTGATTGTTTTCTGTTAGCTTCATCAGGAAGCCGGCAGAGCAACAAAATAATCCTGAAAATCCTGCCTGCCCCGTTAAATCCATTTAGGCTATTTAACCGGGGTCTAATAAATTTTTATCTTGAAAATGCTAAGTGAAAAAAGAAGTTATTCAACGTAGTCAACTACGTCCCCAACTTTTCCACACCTTAAGCAGATGTCAACTCAAAATGTTCCTGTGTTAATAACATTGGTTCGGGGATTGTAAGCTTAAATATGGTCAAGGTTACATGAATGGTGATGAGACAGCGGGGACGTTATAAATTTGTAAATCAAAGGTTGATTGAAGGCACAAAGTTATATTTTTATGGACCACTATCGTAACTTGAGTTTTTTCTCCCCAAAAATTTTCTTGAAAAGAGGTCAAAAGGCAGAGCCTTTGGTGGCTCTGCCTTTTTGCTGTACAACCAGGTAATTTTATCTCTGCGTTACCGCACTTACCTTTTGAATTGTTAATATTTACTTTTGAAGATGTGGCCCTACTATCTCCCCCTATGGTTCTACTATAACAACAAAATTAGAAGTGTAAGTAATATCGCATTCCCGATCATGCAATGTGATATAAACTGACGTCGGAGGTGGCGTACCTTTTAGTTCAGCAAACCAAATTAAATTTAAATCATCTGAGCAAGAAAGAGCACAAAACCCGTAAAGATAGTTATCATTATTATCATAGATCTTAACCCAAGTCCGCGAAGCATTGGTGTTCAAACCGCATGGTGGTAAATGAGGTGAAGGTACAAACAGTTCGTCAGGAAAATCTCCAGAGTTAGTTACTGCCAGTTTATAACGAGTATACTCTGTTGAACCGATCCAATAATACTCCGATCCAGTGTAACTGAGATCTGGGCTTGGCAAATCGGGATAACATTGAACAACCCGTACCGTGATGGGATCAGAGGTAGCGCTTACCTGCGAGTCAAGGAAGATGCCCTTGGCGTTAGCGCCTGAGTTCAGGTAGTGTATGCCAGCCTCGGTATACTCCTGCTGACCACCCGGATTGACGTCTGTTGACACCCAGAAAACCAGGGTTTCTGATGCCCCTGGCGCCAAGTCTTCCACTTCCCAGGTCAGGAACACCTTCTCGGTCTTGCCTTTGATGGAGGTGTCCACCGAACCTATAGAAGCTTCATAATCACTCAACTCAAGGTCACCGCCGAGGCGGTCCTTGACCACGACGCCGGTAATCGAGTTGACGGCATCGTTGTTGGTAACCGTGATCTTCAACTGAAAGTCTGTCTCTTCCCCGACCTCAATTAGGCCATCTGCATCCTCATCCCAGTACTCAACAAGCTCCTTGGTCACTGAAATCGGCCAATCTTCCGCGTCAGCACTGGCTATTCCCATCCCCATAACCATTGATATTGATAGGGTCAGAACCAGTGCCAATATTGGAAATAATACTTTTTTCATTTTGTTTCTCCTTTGTTTTAAGTTTGCATTGTCGCCCCTTGATCTGGGGCGCAGTGATTCTTTATCTCAATCCTTGTAATTCCGGCCGGACACCACCCCCTTTCACCTTAACGCCATTAGATCATGATGAAGAACAAAACTTAACCAATCCACAGATTACGCAGATGACACAGATTTTAAGACAGGCTTTATAATATTTAGATAAAAATCTGCGAGAATCTGTGAAATCTGCGGATATAAAAAAAGCCGGGCCACCTTTTCCCAGGCAACCCGGCTATCTTTTCCCAGGCAACCCGGCTATCTTTTTTCAAGACCCGTGGCTTTCCGTCCCCTGATCACTCAGGGTTTGGCTTTGTCTGCAGGGCTAATGGGGATCATACGTCCCCACTGCACTTACCCCAATATTTAATTTTTAAGATGTGACCCTAATTGCTCTCAAAATAAAAAAGCCGGGCCACCTTTTCCCAGGCAACCCGGCTATCTTTTCCCAGGCAACCCGGCTATCTTTTTTCAAGACCCGTGGCTTTCCGCCCCCTGATCACTCAGGGTTTGGCTTTGTCTGCAGGGCTAATGGGGACGTCATAAATTTATAAATCAAAGATTCATTGAGAGCAAAAAGTTATATTTGCAGACGTCCCCACTGCGGTTACCCCAATGTTTAATTTTTAAGATGTGTTGTACCTATCTGCTTCCTATAACTCCACCTCTTCGTCTTTGATCATGCGAACTTCTTCGATTGTGACACTGCCCATCCCGAGGTATGCATTTGACATCGCCCCAGTTTCCGCAGTATCATAAATTTCTTCAGCATCGCCATCAACATAGATAAGCTTGGCCTGAACCTGTATTGTGTGAGTACCTGCAAGAAGATCTTTAACAATAAAATTAAAAGAATTGGCGTTCATCGTATTAAGGATTAGTTGGAGCGTTTCAGGTTCTATTAACTCCAGATCAATGACCAAAATGCCATCATCAACACTAATGGCTCCTGAAATATCGCCTGCAAATTCAGCGATCAACTTCTGATGTCTTCTGGCAAAGATAATTTCACCCGGCAAAGCAACTTCGTTTCCATCCATTGTTCCATCCACCAGCACCTGTACTTTAACAACAGCTTCGGCCTCTGCAGTCGCTCTGGCAAGGGTTTTACTCGCAACCTTAGTGTTTGTGGTAAGGCCGCACTCCAGTGAGACATCAATAAAAAGGTCTTTTTGCTGGGCGGTTTTGATGGTCTGGGTAAAAATAGTTGTATAATCAGTAGCGTCACCAGCCATAGTAATAACAGAAATATCTCCGCACTTGGCTGTAACTTTTGCGGAAGCCGCAAAAGCACTGCCATACCCAAAAGCCACTGCCATAACGACAGCCAAACAAACAATAGATAATTTCTTCATTTTAATCCTCCTTAATAGAGTTACTTTTAGTTTAAAAATTCTGAGTTTCAAGTTACATTTTCGACTTTTCACATTATTTTTTTAAATCACCCCCTTTTAATGAGTCTGTCTGTTTGAGTTTTTAATTTTTAATTATGAATGAAGGAAAAAAGTCCGATTTTAATTCAACATTTAAAATTAATAATTCTCTATGCGTTTCCGACAGTATGATGCTTTAAAAAAAAGTTTATCTGTTCCTCCTGCTCTTTTGTAAGCTGATCAAACTTCAATCCGCATCGCCTGTTCGCTAAATTATGCATGACCGTTAATTGATCGTCTTGGTCAGCATCATAAACCAGGCTGCAGGGTATATTGGAAAGATAAAAAGAATTGTTTGAAACAAATATATCTATTATGTGGGAGTTTTCTGATACAGGACTATCTTTTGCAGGCTGTAGATAATTGAAACCAAGGCCGCCCCTGCTGATATCATTTATCGGACCGATTTTATTAAACTCAGGCCTGAAGACAACAAAAGCTGAACCTTGCGGCTCAAATCTTTCATGCTGACGCTGTTCATGGTGTATTGGCACGCTGTTTTCCTTGCAAAGAAATTTTTTAGCTCTTAGCTCTTAGCTAATGGCTAAAGGCTAATGGCTTTTTTCACAAATCTTCACATCGGTAAATAAGCTGAAACTATTGCCAGCCTTAAAAAAATACTTTTCGGACAAGTGCAAGATGACAATAAAACAAACATAGCTTAAATGTAAAGGGGTATTTTCATGGGTATAAAATGGGTATATTTACTCACCCCTATTGCTAAAAAAAGACTGGAGATAGATGCCAAGATTGCGGCTGGAATTATTGAGATCCAGCTTTTTTCGGATATTCTTGCGATGTGTTTTCACTGTTTCAGGCGAAATATACATATGTTCAGCAATTTCACCGGTTTTCAACCCGTTTTTTATCAGAAGTGCGACCCGGAGTTCAGTAGAGGTCAGTATTGTGGAAAATTTCTGTTTAGCTACCGGTCTTGAAGTCAGATCAGACACCAGATCCATGAGCAGCTTGAGATCGCGATTATCAGAACCGGAAAATTTTTTATTTTGTTGAAGTTTATTTATTATTGGCAAAATGGAAGCTCTGATTTTATTTTCGATTATCACTTCGGTATCTTCTCGTGTTCTTTCTATGTTTCTCGCTAATGTGGACAATGCCTTGTTAGTCTCCATTAACTGTCTGTTTGCATCTTGCAGTTTAATCTTCTCATCCCTGTACGCGAGTTCAGCTTTCTGTGTTTCAAGAGCGCATTTTATGGAATGAACTATCAATTTGTGGTCGAACGGTTTTTCAAGAAAATCAAAGGCACCGAGTCTCAGGGCGCCGGTGATTGATTCCTTATCGCCAAACCCGGAGATCATAATAACCTTTGTGTCAGGGCTAACCTTAACTATTTCCGAAAGCAAGTCCATCCCGGACTTTTCCGGCATATTGATGTCGAGCATGACCACGTTATAAAAACAGCTCTTTATGAGGTCAAGCACCTGCAAGGGGTTTGAGGTGCTTTTAACTCTGATCCCAAGGCGGGAAATCATTTGTTGCAGAATATCACAAATCTCGGGGTCATCATCCACGATCAACACAAGAGCGTCTTGTTCTATCATCATGGTATTATCCCAATTTGAAAATTTTGGGGTCAGTATGTTGCGAGTTTAGTTATGTTGTGAGTTTTTAGACTGAAGTTTCACCGAAATTAGGACCACAATTGGGGACGTTGGTAAAATATTGACATTTCACCAACGTCCCCGTTGTTCCCTCTCGCTTTCTACGTTGTCTCTTTAAAAATCAGGCTGCACGAACATCAGGATGAGAGCCTCTATCTGCGGCGTTGTAATTGGAGTATCATCCAAGTCCTGAACCCCGCCAATTTTCGCAACCAGGGCGTCAAGTCTGGTTTTCTTGGCTGCACTGGCTGTCTGAAATGCAGAATCACTCTGTTCCGACATCATTGCTGCAAAGAAGTTGAACTCTATGATCTCTATATCCTGCCTGATCGCCTTCAGGTTGGACAGTGTCACGAAATTCTTTGTTAAAACATTTGGAGCTGCGTTGTTATTTATGTAGTCTCTATACTTGGCAAAGTCCTTTAAAACAAAGTTTGTCCGGATGGGGGTATCGCTGTAAATAAAATACATGGAATCTTGAGTGCCAGCACTGATATCACTCATGGTCACGCCATCTTGAAATGTTAAGGTGTCACCGGTGTTAGAAGCTATGGTTGCCTTCTGTGTGTACGTTGCACCATTGCCGAAAGCACAAGAGCCAAAGAGGCTGCCATTATGTTCGTTGGTTGCATAGTGCTTTATCGGGTCTGTAACTGTTTTATCGTCATCAATCTTGGAATTAACAAAGAAATTATCTATCTCCTTCAGCCATGTCATTGCTGTCATACCAGTCACAGGGATCTCTACATTGTCCGAATACGTCCTTCCGCTGGTTGAATGCACGTAAAGCGCGGAGTAGTCATCAACGCTGGCGTCATCGGCAGAAAAATCTTCGTCACCGTAATATGTAATGTATCCACCGTTTTCTAACAAATCAGCCGCCCAGTTATAGACCACTGCCATTGTGATGGGGATCCAGGTCTGTCCATTCTGTGACCAGAATTGTCCAACATCGTCGCCAAGATAAGTTTTGGTCATATCTTGCATATTTCCCCATCTGTCAGTCCACTTATAGTAGTCAAGCCCAAGGGCATTGGCTATCTTCCATCGGAGACCATCATTTGTTTGATCAGAAGTTTCAGGATGAGTGTCTTTAATATCCTGATCACCGTCAATTTCAACTGTAGTTGATGCCGAACCCGTCATATAATCAGTAAACGCAGCATTCATGGTAGTATTTATGGTAGTTTGAGCGGTGCTCATATCATCCTCAGACGGCATAATATCCGGGTCGTCAAACACCTTATCAAACTGCTGAAAACATTCGATCATCGCAGTGGTCAGAATCGTGGTGGCAGTCGTAAATTTTGTATTCTGTGAATCCGTGGCATTCAGTGTGATAAGGCCGGCACTGTATTTTTGCAGCATTGCCTTGGCCTTGCCCTTCATGACCCCTTGCCTCATGCCATTTTCCATGCTTATAGCCATTTTATCAAGGATTGGAAAATTTTCGTCAAGGCTATCGCCATCGTCGCCTGTGATAGCGGTGACGGTCAGGCCGAGATATGTATTGAGCCATGTATTGGCCGTAGCAAGGTCGTCCCCGCCGTTTTCCACCAGAACACTGATATAATCCGCCATATAGTCGGTAACGCATACCATTACTTGACCCATTTCAGGGAAGGCGTTGAGAAAATCTTCCGGATCTATGCCCGCGGCATTGGCGGCCTCTATCAGAAGATCTATGACCTCTCCCGCGGCCTCGCCCCTTTTCCTGGCCTCCTCCGCGCTGGGTTCTATTTTACCATCGTTATCGAAGTAGTTATCCACCGATTCCTTCATTAATGCGCTGATCAGATAAAATCTTTCCTGTATCTCACTGTAAAAAGTGCTCAGATTCTCGCTATACTCTTTCTCTATCAGGTATGGCACAAGGCCGCGACCCGTCAGATTTACCGCTCCTGTATCCATGTAGCCTGGATCGAGTATAGCAAACTCTTTAAGCCAATCGTCCGCTCCCAAGACACACTGCTTCATCCCAAGAGCAAGATATTTTGTTTCGTATTCATTCAACGCTGCGGAGCGGCAGGTCAGCGATATAATCGCGGCTATCAATGCATTATCGCTTTCGCTCGCCTCAAAAGCGGAAAGCACTGCATTTGCCTGAACGGTAGATGTTTCGGAAACGCCCAGATTGACGGTACCGCCGGCCGCAGGAGCCGCAACTATCGCTTTTCTTGTAACAGTCCCATCTGTCGCGGTTACAACGAGAAAATTGTATGAGGCGGATGTCGGGATGCCGCTTGAAAGTGTAAACGCCAGCTTGCCATCCGCATCTACCACAGCGGTTGTACTTATACCGAGATTTGTCGTCACGGTTCCGTTACTGTTCACTCCCTCAATAGAGACGGTACAGGTAGTACCGGGAGTTAGAGCAGCTCCCTGTGCTATTACCGGCATAGAAAGGATTGTGACCAGCATGGTAAATATGGTCATTATGCCCAATCTTTTATATTTCATGATAAACACACCTCCTTTATTTAAACACTATTTCCCCGAACCGGAAACGGTACCACTGGTTGTGCTGCTTGAACTACCGCTATCGCTGCCGCCACAACCACCAGTGGCCATTATTGTGCCGAGGCATATAAGAACCACAGCTACAAGGAAAAAAGTTTTTGCAGACTGTTTCCATGACTGTTTTTTGCCATTCTGTTTTGAGCTTTCTTCCACCCTTTTGTTGCCAGACATTTTTATCATTTTTTTCACCTCCCTTTCATTTGCTGCATGATTGAAAATCTGTACTACGAAATTTTAAACTCATAGAACTAATGGGACTGTAAAAAAATCGAATTCATCAGGTATCAAGTATTAACAGCTTGATAAAACAGACAATTAGTTTAACCTAACACCTAACCATTAACACGTTTCATAAAAAAATAGCATGAATGGGTTTTGATTAAAAAAAGGTCTTGAACAGGAGAAAAGGAATTTGAATGCAGGTGCAGATCAGCATACTACAGAAAAAACGTAAATCCGGCCATCTGGTTGCCGTTAGATAGAAAGTTTTAAATCCCTATAAATGTGCCCCCGTTTTTAGCCTACAGGGTACATTTATACTTTCAAAGACGGATTTGTCAATAATTATTGCTTAAAATTGTCATCAAACAATGGGAGGTTAAAACCTGATGGACTCGTAAAAAGTCATTGGGGTCAAATCTTTATTCTTGAATCATGACGGATTATGTAGTATAGTCCTTACATGGCTCGACCACTAAGAATCCAATATGAAAACGCATACTACCACGTGACCTGTCGGGGCAATGCCCGGGAGGACATCTTTGGTGATGATGCAGATCGGAATGCCTTCCTTGAACTCCTGGCTCGATCAACCGAGATTTATCAGGTGGATATCCTGACTTTCGTTCTCATGACCAACCACTTTCATATCGTCATCAAAACCCCATTGGCCAATCTCCAGGAATTCATGCGCCATTTTAACATATCCTATACCTCCTACTTCAACCGGATTCATCATCGAGTTGGCCATCTCTACCAGGGTCGTTACAAATCTTTCGTGATCGATGCTGACAGCTATCTCATGGAAGTGAGTCGATATCTACACCTGAACCCCGTCCGGATAAAGAAAAAAGAAATCCTTCCGGTTGAAGATCGACGGAAACAGTTGAGAGGTTATCGGTGGAGCAGTTATCCCGACTACATCAGGGAAACGACCCGCTATCCATGGTTGAACCGACATGAAGTTCTCGCGTATTTCGAAGGTGATAATCCCGACGGCAGGAAGGCATATGCCCGGTTTGTTGAGAGCGGCTTGAGCCTTAATATCCCCACTCCACTGGAGAAGGGCAAAGGGCATGGTATTATCGGAGACAAATCGTTTATTGAGAAGATCAGCACCAGCTATTTCAAATCCATGCAAAAGCGTGAAGTGCCAGCGTTAAGGAAAATTGAACGATACCTAAATCCGGAAAGAATCCTCGATGCCGTCGCTGTGGTAACCGGAGCGGAAAAGTCAGCGTTCCTTGCGAGGGGGTATCAGGGCATTGCCCGTGGATTGGCCATGGAATTGCTTTACCGACACGGTGGATTGTCCCAGCGGGAGATCGGTGAATTGATGGGAATAGACTACAGTTCCGTCAGTGTGGGGAGAAAACGATTTCGGACGATGGCAGAACAAGATAAAGAATACAAAAAGCTTGTAACCAGGGTTCAGGAAATCTTAATTCAAGAATAAAGATTTGACCCCAAGTTGCCCCTGGGGAAGCCCCCCGGATACCCGATTCTGTGATTCCTATTTAACCCAATTTTCGACCTTCAAATTTCTAACTCGTTTGAATTCCTTTTCATTGTTACTAATCAGGATTAAATTTCTGCTTAAGGCATGAGCCGCCATCAGCAGGTCGAGTGGACCGATAGGCTCACCGCGTTTCTCTAATTGAAAACGAATATCTCCATAAATGTTGGCAGCCATTTCGTCGTATGGAAGGATTTCAAGTGGAGCAAGAAACTCTTCGATGCGCTGTTTATTTAATCTGTGATTTTCGCTTTTACTAACTCCATACTGCAACTCTGAAACTGTGATTGTTGACACACCGATTTCGCCCACATCAAACAGCTTAAACTTATGAATGATCCCGGTCGGGCGTTTATTCATTATGTAAATACAGATATCGGTATCAACTAAATATTTAATCAAGGCTCTCTCTCTTTTGTTGTAACTCCGGCTGATTTCTTTCGGTCATAAATGGTTCTTCATATTTCATTAAATTTTTTTCCCAAAGATCCCAAATAGATTGATTTTTAGAAATTAATAATACCCCTCCAGCCACTTTTTTTATATAGACCTCATTTCCCTCAAATCGATAGACTTTGGGTAAGCGAACTGCTTGACTTCGCCCATTTATAAATAATTTGGCAGTTTTCATAATTGCCTCCTCTTGATTATTGATTTATATTTAAAAGTATATACCATCTACAGAAGATGTCAAGGTATATATTGTGAGTGCGCCAAGCAAAGGAACGTCTGGGGTGACCCCATCTCCCTCCAACGAGGATGGAATGATTGTTGTTTGAAAACATCCGGTATCCATCACCTTTTCCGACAAGCTGGACCGCCGGTATTTCAAGGGCATTCTGGAATTTTTTCAAAGCGGCTGACGGCTGAATCTCGGCTGACTTCGCCTGACTTCGCCTCAATCAGAAGGAGGGGAATGTTCTCGTTGGCTATCAGGAAATCCACTTCCTGCTTTTCTTTGTTTTTTATGAAGTGGAGTGAAAATCGACATTTTCCCCGCATTACGACATATTCAAGACCAAACTGGTAACTATACGTAAAGCCGCAGGGCTGACGCAAAGGCAATTGGCCAAAAGACTCAAGCGGGAACATTCTTTTATCAGCCGTATTGAGTTGGGAGAACGTCGTTTGGACGTAGTTGAGTTCTACTGGGTCTGCCGCGCTTGTAATCAAGATCCAAAATCAATCTATGATGAATTGTTAAAAGAATTCGCCAAACTCGATTGACGAAGTTCAGCTAAGGCAAAACTCTTATTTTAAAATTATTCCAGAACTTCAACAAATTTGGAATCCCGGATCACGGCATCATTGGTAATAATTGGCAAGTCAAGATATCTGGCGGTTTCGGTTTTTGCAGCTTCCCTGCCATCATCTCTGTCTTCTGGTTCCGGCAGAAGCATCTTCTGTATCCGTTCCACATAAAGACTTTTCATAACCAGGTTGGGAACTTTCAAGATCACCATATCTTTAATACCAAAACGATCTTCAAAAACTATGGTGTCAGCCCGTACACATTTGACAAAGCAGATCAAGGGGGTGGGAGGGAAAGAGATCTTGGAATAGGAGACATTATCCCCCAATACATTTTCGAATACTTCTTGACAAATAGCAGGCTCTATTCTACCATCAAAACCATATAATTTAGACATATTATATGTATAGAATGGAGGGAGGACATGGCGCTTGTAAAAAAAACCATTGAACTGGATCAAGATCAGATCAATCGGATCAAGACAGCACTGAAAGCAAAATCGGAAAAGGAAGCCATAAACGCCGTCATAAAGCAGTTTGACACCGATTTTCAGCTTGCAGAAGCAACCCTGAAAGACGCTGGAACTTTTGCTTTTGAGGAAATCTAAGGGATGCAGAAGAAAGTAGTCTTTGACACGAACGTTTATATTGGGGTTTTCAACCAGGGCCTTTATAAAAAAGAGATCGACGGATTTAATAAGGTAATGTACCTGGTCCATCCCGTACTTCATGAATTATGGATTGGAGCCAGAGGAAAACGGGAGATTAACCATCTTATCAATTTTGGGACCAGATTTATCAAATTGGGAAGACTCGTAGTTCCCTCATCCACCACACAGACCTTGATTGGCAAAGCATGCCAAAAGCTTCGTTCTATAGGCAGACTTGACCCTGCAAATCCTCGTATTTACAACGATGTATGCATTGCACTGCTTGCCAGACAAATAGGAGCGACTGTTGTAACAACAAATATCTCCGATTTTAAAAAGATCCACCAGGCAGTTGATTTCAAATTTAGAAATGTCATGTAACGTCCATTTGTAAATCAGTAACTCATTCGAACAGTTGATAGTCTCTCTTTTTGGCTATCCTTTCCCCTTTATTCACAGCATAAACCATGCCGGGTGCATCTAATCTGGCTGATCGTGGCATAATAAATACAAAATCATCAATACGCTAAGCTGTCAACTGTTTTACAAATGGACGTCCTCCTCTTTATACAAGGCTGAAAATGGCCATATTGCCAAGGATATGGATGGTTATGGGAACCATCAGGTTTCCCTCTTTCTCGTAGGCCATGGCAAAAAGGATTCCGCCTGTTATCTGGGGCAAAGGAAATCCGGAGCCTGCGGGATGCGCAAGGACAAATGCCAGCGTGCTTATGGCCACGGCGGCAAAGACCCCCCATCGTCTGAAAAACCTGTAGATTATTCCCCTGAAGAAGATCTCCTCCGCCACGGGTGATATCATGCCACCAATAAGGAAGAAGAGGATGATCTCGTTTCGTCCTGCCGGAAGGCGGGTGTGTATCAGTGTGAGTGGATTAATGCCGGCGGCAAAGAGCGCCGCAGAGACAAGGAGCACAATTATCCCGAAACCGGCCGACCAGACAAGCCCCCTTTTCAGCCCGGAAAACATGCCGGACAGGGCGAAACCTATGGAAGCCAATCCCTTCTCCCTGTTCAAAACAATCAGCACAATCAGGACTGCCTCAAGGAGACGCGCGGCTCCCAGAAGAGGTGTCGAGGAATACGCGCCCGTTGAGGCGGCAATGCCCACGGCCGCCTCAATCACGGCAACCACGACAACAGAGATAAGCACGGTCTTTATTTCGATCCTGTCTGCTTCCATCCAAGTCTCCTCAGCGCCCTGTAGGCATACTGTCGGCTGTACCAGTCGCCGGATGTCTCAATCCTTTTTATGATCTCTTCGATGGCGCCCGGGTCTTTCCTCTCCCCCAGGGCATAAAAGGCCATGCAGACCACATTTTGATTGGGGTCATTCAGCATGGACAGGAGTTCGCTGTAAGTCTCCGGTTTCCGGCTTTTGCTCATAGCCTTTGCCAGCCAGTAACGTTCAGGTATATTAGGACTTTTCAGCATCTTTTTATAAGCCCTGAGATCGCCTATCTCCATCCCTTTCCGCTCCATAATCTTCAGAGCCGCGACTCTGTCTTGCCAGTGTCCGGATTCCATGGCTTCAGGAAGATTGCCAACATCTATTGTCTTTCTGTCGGCGGAATAAAGTGAAATCAGGATAATGGCCCCTATCGCAAAACAGAGAATCGAGGCTGTGACAGAAGCTTTTTTTGAATCCATAAAAATACACGATGCAAGATAGAACAAAGCATAAAGTGTAATGTACAAAATAAGAGGAAATCCTGTTAGAAGACAGAAAAAGGTAAACTTCCGGAATGAGGAATGCCGGTCGCTCTTCAGGGAAAACTCTCTCAACACATCCCCGGACGCGGCAAGAAAATCCCCCTGCGCAATCCGGAGAATCGTTTTTCCCCTGTTATTAAATGCAAGCATTCCGCCATCTTCCGTTATCTCCAGATCGGCCTTTGGATATCCTCTTATATTAAGGTAGTCATGGTCAAGCAGCTTCTTTTCCAGTAGATTTGCCGTGGAATCCTTCATGCCTTCAAGTCTGCATGTCCTGAGTATCTTCTGGTCCAGGGATTTGAAGGCCTCCGCAGGATAGAGTGTGTATTTGTAATAGAAGTCGCTGATTTTTGTTCCAAAAGAATTGGACATGAGGAGATTGTCTCTGATGTCGAGAAATACGTCGCCACCAGCACAGGGCAGCCACAAAAGCGCCAGGAGCAAGAGAGGGATAACGGGAGCAAATTCACCGAACCGGGTTCGCTGCCTTGTCCACGCAGGCATCCATTTCAGAGCTGCCGCTGAAACCACGGCAGGCACAAAGACAAAATACGCAGTAGCAGCGGGGCAAAAACCGTGGAAATTCACCCACAAAAGGCACCCCATCCAGGACAGCAAGAGAAGGATCGGGAAAATCCTGCTTCGGGAGAAGAGGCGGTCCCATGTCCAGACCGCGGCAAGGGTCAGAACGGAGAGGCCGGCACCCACAATCAGCGTGAAAAACAGACCTCCGAAAAAAGCAGGTGCAAATTCCTTTAGATAATGCACGGTATGCTGGTTAGGCACTACAAGATAGCCGGCTTCCTCATGGCCGTAAAGGTGCGGTAAAGACCGGCATTGGACAGGTAAACCTGTATAGTGGCTATAATCTGGGCCGTAAACAGACCTGGAAGAAGCACTCTAAATATGTTCATTTCAGGCAGCCGTTCGAATGAAAAGTTTGATAATCGGGGAGGTTGAAACCTCCCCTACCCTAAAATAATAAAATAGCACATTTGCCAACAGTGATGCAAATCCCATGTTGAAAATCCGCGTGTCGTGTGTTAGAAATTTTTATGGGTGGAATGGGAGGTTGAAACCTCCTTTACCCAGCAGTTGCAAAGAACTCTTATCAATGTTACAAACCATGCGAATATTAAAGAAAAACGGCTTTACCCTTCTCGAGGTCATGATTGCCATGTCCATCCTTGCCATAACGCTCGTTGTGGTTTTTCAATCCCAGTCCCAGAGCATATCCATGGCAGGCAGGGCAAGGTTTGAAACCACTGCATCTTTTTTAGCGCAAAGCAAAATGGCGGAGATCGAGGCGGCAAATCCGGAAGAAATAGGCTCTAACAGCGGGAATTTCGGCGATGATTTTCCCGATTATTCATGGGAGGTGGATGTGACGGAAACAGAGATCGAACTCCTGAAAAAAATTGAGGTTAAGGTTGTAAATGAGAGAATGACGTCGAATAATTCATTCAGACTTGTGCTTTATAGATAGGCTGAAGGCTGTTAGGCTGAAGACTGTTAGTTGGATAGGCTGAAGGCTGTTAAGCTGTTAGGCTGAAGGAGAAAATCATGCGTGATCATACTAAGCTCAGAGCGTTTGAACTATCTGACGAAGTGGTGCTTTTGATCTATCGAGCAACCAGGAAATTCCCCAAAGAGGAAATATATGGGTTGACCTCCCAAATGAGAAGAGCGGCGGTTTCAGTTCCATCAAACATAGTTGAAGGGTGCGCACGTGAGAGTCAGGCCGAGTATCTCCGCTTTCTTGAAATCGCGTTAGGCTCCTTAAGGGAGTTGCATTATCAGTTTGGTCTATCAAAACGTTTGGGGTATTCTGATGAACATGATATTTCTGATTGTGAATCAAAAATTGTGGAGACTGAGAAAGTTTTGGGTGCTCTGCTTCGATCAATGCGGAGATAGGCTTAATTAGGCTGTAGGCTATTAGGCTGAAGGCTGTTAGGCTAAACAACCTAACCTAAATGCCTTCAGCCTATAGCCTAAACAACCTAACCCTAACAGCCTACTAACAGACTACAGCCTAAAAAGCTAAAAGACTATGCAAAAAAGAAACGGGTTCACACTGATTGAGATACTTATCGCCATATTTATACTGGCGACGGTCCTGACAACGGTATATGCCGCATATACCGGAACTTTCAGGATTGTAAAGGATACAGCGTATGCTGATGACATCTACAGCATGGCAAGGGGCGCCATGAAAAGAATGACTGAAGATCTGGAGTCGTCCTGCAAGCACATGGATTCTTTCAGCTTCACCTCCGTGAAGGCCGAGACGGAAATGGGGGAGTTCACTGAGCTGTCATTTCTTTCGTTTGCGCATCTGGACTTTGATGATGAAAAAACCTCGGGCATTGCCGTTATAAACTACTTCATTGTGGAGGATGATGAGAAAGAGAGCTGCGTGCTGAAACGAAGGGATGAGCTGTACATGGATAAAATAGAAGGCGCGGAGGAAGATGCCTCGAGAAAAGGGGGATATGCCCTCTGTAACAGGCTGCAATCCCTGGCATATAAGTTTTACGACAGCAAAGGGGAGGAGTACGATTCCTGGGATTCGAACTCTGACCTGGAAACACAGAAAGACAGCGCCCCGTCTGTTGTATCCATACAGATGGATTTTATAAATCCCGATGACAGAGACAAGCCTTACAGGTTTATGACAAAGGTATTTCTGCCAATGGCGGGGAGTTTAGAAGATTAGAGGATTAGAAGGTTAGAAGATTAGAAGGTTAGAAGATTAGAAGGTTAGAAAATTAGAAGGTTGGAAGATTGGAAGATTAGAAGGTTGGAAAATTAGAAGGTTGGAAGGTGGGAAGGTGGGAAGATTGGAAGGTTAGAAGGTTGGAAGGTTGGAAGATTAGAAGGTTGGAAGGTGAGGAAGCATGGAAAGGAAACGGGATATTAGGCATTTCAGGGATTTGGATGTTTACAGGCGGGCTTTTGATGCTGCAATGGAGATTTTTCAAATGACCAAGGGGTTCCCTTCTGAAGAGAAATTTTCTCTGGTTGATCAGATTCGAAGGTCATCAAGATCTGTATGCGCCAACTTGGCAGAAGGGTGGCGGAAAAGACGTTATCCTGCCGTTTTCAAGAACAAGGTGACAGATTCTATGCAAGAAGCATCCGAAACGCAGTGCTGGTTGGAATTTTCTTTGGCATGCAAGTATATTAATAAAAATACCTTCAGTAAGCTTGATAATGAATACGAGCAGCTTATTTCAATGCTCAATTCCATGGAAATGAACGCTAAGAAATTCTGTTTTTAAAGGCTTGTTCTTCTAATTTTCCTAACTTCTTACCTTCTGATTTTCTTGCATTACAAAGGGGTCGGAATGATAAAGGTCTTGATGAATGAAAGGGGCGTGGCCCTGATACTTGTGATACTGATGATCAGCATCATTATCGCTGTCACTCTCCAGTTGAATATTTCCTCAAGGTCTGAGATATATGAAGCCGCAAATCTTGGGGACGGTATCAGGGCCACCTGCGCTGCCAAGTCCGGGTTTTACATGGGAGAGGCGCTTCTGGCTGAAGACACAAACAACTTTGATTCCCTGAATGAAGACTGGGCAAATCTGGAATCAGTTTCCGCCGGCTCAGGAACCCTTTTTGACGGAGAACATTTCGGGTTGAATATCGAGGATGAATCCGGTAAAATTCCAATCAACAGCCTTATAAAAGAGAATGATGAATACAACGACGGCATCAAGGAACTCCTGAAAAGGTTTCTGAGTTTGCCGGAATTTGACATAGATGAGCAGCAGGTCCGTGACATTGTGGATGCGGTCAAAGACTGGATGGATGAAGATAACGAAGTAACCGGGTTTAGCGCTGAAAACATGTACTACGGAGGACTGGAAAAGCCGTATTCATGCAAAAATGCCCCCCTGGATTGCATTGAAGAACTTTTAATGATAAAGGGAATTACTGAAGATTTGTATTACGGCGCGGGCGAGACACCCGGCATCGCAAAGTATCTCACACTGCACGGCAAGGGGGAAATAAACATCAATACCGCTCCGAATTTGATTTTGAAGGCGCTTTCGGATGAAATTACTAATGAAATGGTCTCTGATATGGATGAATTCCGAAGAGATGAAGAAAACGACCTTTCGAAATCCACATGGCATAAAGATATCTCTGGAATGAAGAATATACCCATTGATTCCAAGCTGATAACCGCAAAGAGCGATATATTCAGGATCACATCCACAGGTTATATGAATGATATCAGCAAAAGGGTAAGCGGAGTAATCGAAAGACACATCGACGGCAGAGCAGTAAAGATATTGTCCTGGAGGGCGGACTGATGCCGGAAAAGATCCTTGGTCTTGATATCGGAAGAAACAGCATAAAGGCAGTCCAGGTCATGGCCGGCATCAGGGGGTATGAGGTTGCCCGTATAGCCCTGGTGGATATTGATGACGAAGGCGGGACAGAAGAGGCCCTCAAAAAACTGTTCAAAAGCGGCATATTCACAGACAGCATATGCATAACCGCGCTTCCCGCAAAGGAGTTTTTCTTCCGCAACATAAGGCTTCCCTTTAAAGATAAAAAGAAAATCAGCCAGACCATCGCATACGAACTTGAACCGCTCATCCCCTGCCCCGCAGATGATGTCCTGATAGATTACATTATTACAGATCAGACAGACCAGACAGATATATTCTCTGCCGCGGTTGCCAAATCCGCCGCAGGTGATCTAATCAAATATCTCAAGAAATGCAATGTAGAAGCATCGATAATGGACATAGATGCAGTTCCCGTGGTCTCAAGGCTTCTGACCAGCTATACTGACATGACGGGGTGCGGGCTTCTTTTAGATATCGGCGCCGGAGATACCACGGGCGTGATTTTCGATAAAAGTGGAATCATTAACATCAGGCGCTTCCCGTTTGGGGGAGAAAAGATCACAAAAGCCATTGCAAAGGCCCTGAAAATTGAGTTTTCGGAGGCTGAAAAAAGAAAGAGGTTGAGCGATACAGATGAGGCCGGGGAAGAAATTTCGGCGGTGTGCGGGAGGTTCTTTTCTGAAGTCAAAAATACGCTGCTATCCCTCAGCTTAAAAGGTCATCTCAAAGAAGATCCCACAAAGGTCTTTCTTACCGGAGGCGGGGGGCTTTACCTGCCTCTTCAGAAAAAGATGGAAACCTTTTTTTCTCTTCCAATAGAAATGGTTGATATCTCAGCAGCAGACGATATCGTGATGGAAAAAGAGGCCGGAAAAGACTGGAATCCCATGCTGATGAACCAGGCCCTTGCCCTCGCAATTAGAGAAACAAAGAAGAACGCTGGATTTAACTTTGCCCGTGGAGAATTCGGGCCGAAAAGAAAATATGAAAAATTCCGGAAGGATTTTAAGTGGGCATCGGCGATTCTTTTCATAATAGTCTGCGCATTCGGAGTTGACCTGTACATAGACTACCATTATGACAGGGCACACCTGAACAGACTTAAACACGAAATAACAGATGTCTTTAAAAAGACCTGCCCTGAAGTTACAAGGATAGTTGATCCAATACAGCAGTTGAAGGTCAGAATAGCAGAAGCTAAAAATTCTTCCTCAGGGCTGAATAGCGCCGGGTCCGGGATAAGGACGCTGGATATAATAAAGGATATTTCCCGGCTTGTTCCGGAATCAACAGACTTTCTCATCACGAGTTTCACGTTTGATGGCGCTGCGGTGAAGATTAAGGGTGAAACCGACAATTTCAATACCGTTGACAACATAAAAAACAGTCTCGGCAAATCGAACTATTTTAAAAATGTTACGATAAGCTCGGCCACACTCATCAAAAAGGGAACCAGGGTCGGGGTTGATTTGAGAATGGGACTTTAACTACTCAGGTGGATTAGAGGATTAGAGGATTAGAAGGTGGGAAGAAATGAACATCGAACATCGAACGTCCAACATCGAATCTTGAATGGAAAAAATGAAGAAACAAAAATAGTCTTTGGATATTTGTATTGTTTTTTCAATTTTAAAATAATTTGAAGAGCGAAGCGACATCATTATTCGACGTTCGATGTTCAATGTTCGATGTTGGACGTTCATCTTTTTATATAAAACATCGAATGTTGAATGGAAAGAAACAAAAGGCAAAAGACTGGAAAAAAAAGATGAACATCGAATATTGAATGAGAAAAAGGTTAGAGGTTTAAAATTTTTGCGGCTTTGCGTGAGCCATTTTGAGACAGGATTAGGGGATAGTTTTGGATTTTTGGACAAAATTTAAGTTAAAACTGACAAGGCAGGAAAGATATTACGTATCTGCATGCGTTGCCCTAATTGCTCTTTTTATCATCTTCCAGTTTATCCTGTCTCCTTTTTTTGAGGCAAAGGGGAATGTCAAACGTTCTATTCAGGCAAAGGAAAAGACACTGAAAGAGCTTGTCTCCCTAGGTTCGGAATACGGGGCGCTGAAAGAGGATTCGGTGGACATCAAGAAGAGGCTTGCCCTCAGATCTAAAAATTTTACTCTGTTTTCCTTTCTCGAAAAACAGGCCGGTCGAAGCGGGATAAAACCAGGCATAAAATATATGAAACCCTCTGCCTCAATAGACAAGGGAAACTACAAAGAATCATCTGTGGAAATGAAACTGGAAAACATCACGCTGAAACAGCTCGTCGAATATTTGTATCTCATAGAGTCGCCTGAAAATCTGGTCAGGATCAAGAGGATTTCCGTAAAACAAAGCAAGGGAAGCCCGGAATACATGACCGCGCTGATCCATCTGGTGACATATCTGGAAGATTAGAAGGTGAGAAGATTAGAAGGTGAGAAGATTAGAAGATTGGCTCGTTGCTCGTTGCTCGTTGCTCGTTGCTGGTTGCTCGTTGCTGGTTGCTCGTTGAACTGTAAACTGTGAACTGTGAACTGTGAACCCTGAACCTTTGAACCGTGAACCGTTACAAACATGAAAACTAAAAAATGGATTGCATATACGATATACGGCGTGCTGATTACGGCTGCCTTCCTGTATTTGCGCTTCCCTTCGGACAGCGCGGGAAGGTATATCAAATCAATTGTCGCGGACCGCAACCCGGACATCGTCCTTTCGTTTGATTCTGTAATGCCCTGTCTTCCGCCGGGGATAAGGCTTCATAGCCTTTCCGTCGGCTTTAAAGACAAACCGGGTTCAACCCTCAAAGCCGATGTCGCAAAAATACGGCCTGCCCTTTTAAAACTTCTTTCCGGTAAACTGGCGCTGCTTTTTAATGCAGATGCATACGAAGGGCATATAAATGCGGATATAGGTTTCACAAACCGCTTTTCATGCAAAGGACCTGTCAGGGTAAATGTCGATCTGGATAACATTAATATCGGGAAATGTGCTTATATCAAGGCGGCAAGCAGCCGCAAGATTGACGGCAGGCTCGGTGGAACCATGTCGTATAATGGAAAATGGAATGGACTTATCAATGGCGCAGGCAGCGCAAACATCGTGCTCCTTGACGGAAACATACAGCTTTTGGGAGATATATTTGGCCTCAATGAGGTAAACTTTGATAAAATGGAAGTAGATATGACCCTCAAAAATCGCACCATTAAAATAGCTGGATTGGACGTAACGGGAAAACAGCTCAGCGGATCCTTTGCTGGAAACATATTTCTTGACAGGGATATCATGCAAAGCAGGCTTGCCATAAAGGGCGATCTAAAAATTCCTGCGTTGGATAAAAAGGTTTCAACTACTCTGAAGGGAACGGTGTCCAAACCCGTACCGGGGTTTATGTAGGAAGAGATAGGCTGTAGGCATTTAGGCTGTAGGCTGAAGGTTACAAAAACTAACAGCCTACAGTCTAAACAACATATAGCCTTCAGTCTAAAAGCCTACAGCCTAAACAACCTGAGCAATTAAGATTATGACAACCAAATACCATACAATATTTATACTTGCGGCAATAGCAGCTCTGTCCTTTCTGTGTGTGGATATCTTTTACAAGACGCTCGATGCAAAACTTTCCGGATTTCGGACGGAAGAGATATCCTTCAAAAAAACTGTCACACACAAGGCTGCAAGAAAACCGTCTCTTAATGCTTACAGGGTAATTTCAGACAGGAACCTGTTCGGTTCGATTGACAAAGCAGGTGGAAAAATACAGATCAATGTTGATGAGCTGGAACCAACAAAATTGGGGCTTGCCCTTCTTGGAACTGTTTCAGGCACCGGAGGGTTTGACTTTGCAGTTATTGAAGAAAAGGACAAAAAAAAACAGGGTCTTTTCAAAGAGGGTGATAGCGTCGCAGCAGCTACCATCATCAGAATCATGAGGGGCATTGTTGTTTTAAGAGTGGCTGACAGGGATGAGATACTGAAGATGGAGGAAGGCGATCATAGATCAAAGGTCGGAGGTCGGAGGTCAGAAGTCAGAGGTATAAAGAACGTAATAAAGGTAAAGAAAACCGATATCGACAACGCCTTTAAAAACATGGGGAAAATGCTTGCCCAGGTTCGCATAAGACCCTATTTTTCCTCAGGAAAGTCGGACGGATTCATGGTAAGCAGAATAAAGCCCGGAAGCATCTTTCAGAAAATGGGCATGCAAAACGGGGATATTATACAGGGCGTTGACAACGAGCCAATTAAGAGCCCGGATGAAATGATGAAACTGTATAACGGGCTAAAATCCGGTTCAGAAATAAACCTTAACATCAAAAGAAAAGGAAGACAGGAAGAACTGAGTTATATATTCAAATAAAACAGATCGTTGCTGGTTTATTTTGGAGCAAGGCCCGTGATGCCGTACGTTACGCAAACACGGTTTGCTCGCTCCATATTTGTTGCTGGTTGCTCGTCAAAACTCCGAACCTTTGAACCTGTGAACCTTTGAACCTTTGAACCTTTGAACCTTGAACCTTTGAACCTTTGAACCTTGAACCCTGAACACCTGAGTTTTGAATGTTGAATATTGAATTTTAAATTCAAAATTATATTTAACCCTTGAACCTTTACTCATGTATACATCATATTTTGGTCTCAACGAAAATCCATTTAATCTGACTCCGGATCCCAGATATCTCTTTCTGAGTTCCCAGCACAGGGAAGCGCTCAACCATCTGATCTATGGGATAAATGAAAGAAAGGGGTTTGTTCTTATTACAGGGGGGATTGGGACAGGCAAGACTACAATCTCCAGGGCATTTCTGTCTGTTCTGGATAAATCGGTTGACAGCGCCCTGATTTTCAACTCCGCTGTCTCGGATATGGAACTTCTACAGACAATCAACAGGGAATTCGGAGTCAAATCAGAAAGGGGGAGGCCCACCAAAAAACGCCTTATCAGCGCCCTGAATGCATTTCTCCTGAAAAATTTCGCTGCCGGCAGAAATGCGGTCCTCCTGATAGATGAAGCGCAGAACCTCCCCTTAAGCGTCCTCGAACAGATACGGATGCTTTCAAATCTCGAAACCGACAGGGAAAAGCTGCTTCAGATAGCGCTTCTCGGTCAGCCGGAACTTCAAAAGCTCCTCGATCTGCCATCTTTAAAGCAGCTCAACGAAAGAATCACGGTAAGGTATGACCTCAAGCCTCTCAACAGCGAACAGGTCCGGCAATACATAGAACACAGACTGATAATAGCCGCCGAAAATAATGGAATTTTACGATTTCCAGATGGTGTCTGCAAAATTATCCATGGCTACGCAGAGGGTATTCCCAGGCGCATCAACGCAATCTGCGACAGAGCGCTCCTCATAGCCTATACCAGGGGCACTTCATCTATCGATAAAAATATAATAAGACAGGCAGTTGACGATATCGGCGGAAATTATCTGAAAGGCAAAAACAGAAAAACAGACTTTCTGCTTGCAATCCTGCTTGCGCTTACCATTCTCGTGTCGGCAGGTATAATATTCAGGAATGACATACTGAATTTTCTTAACGGAACTAACTGAGCAGAAATGAGCTATATTAATGATGCCCTGAAGAAGGTGCAGAAAGAAAAAGATAGTCTCTATCAGCGCTACGGCAACATTATATCCGACCCTGTCTATCACCGGACCGGACGCGGAAAAAGGTGGATGATTACAGGCAGCGTGATTGTTTTGATTCTGCTTGCACTGTCGGTCTTTATACTGTTAAGATACAATGCCTCTTCGGGTACAGACAACAGCAACATGGCCATTATACAGGATGCAGGGGATAAGACAGAAGTCAGAAGTCGGAGGTCAGAGGCCAGAGATCAGAGGTCGGAGATCAGAAGTCAGAAGTCAGAGGTCAGAGGTCAGAGGTCGGAGGTCGGAGATCAGAGGTCGGAGGTCAGGGGTCAGGGGTCAGAAGTCAGAGGTCAGATGAAAATTTAACGGAAAACAGTGGAAACGGCAATGGACTTTATATTCGGATCGAAACGTGCTATCTTAATATGGATGTCCGCCGACGCCCTGCCGACCGAAGACCGTCCCCAGCCCGAAGAGGACCGCCGCGTTGCCTTGCCGGCGATCTTGTTGCTGGCCACCTGTGTGTCGACGTTTTGGGTCGGCGCGGTCGATTGGAAGCCGATCAGCCATCTGGACGCCTTGTTCCGCGGGGCGTGGGAGGTTATCGATTGGCGGCAAGGACTGCTCTACATGGTAGTCGTGCTGGCGGTGCTGCTGACGCACGAGATGGGCCACTTCCTGATGGCCCTACGACACCGGATCCCCGCCAGCTTGCCCTATTTCATTCCCGTGCCGGTGATACCCTTCGGTACGCTCGGGGCGGTGATCGGCATGGAAGGCTCGCGGGCGAACCGCCGCGAGTTGTTCGACCTCGGCGTGGCCGGGCCGCTGGCCGGCCTGGCCGTGACGCTGCCGATCGCCTGGATCGGCATCCGGATGCTTAAGCTCGACCCGCCCATGCCCGGCGAGATATGCTTCCACAATCCGCTGCTGCTGCAATACATGATCGCTTGGATCCAGCCCGAATTCGTCGATCCGAGCAGATTTTATCTCGGTCAGTTCAATCCCTATTTAATGGCCGGCTGGGTGGGGATGTTCGTGACGGGCCTGAACATGCTGCCGGTCAGCCAATTCGACGGCGGGCACGTGGCCTATGCTCTGCTGGGCCGCCGCCGCGCCCACTGGCTGGCCCGGGGGCTGTTGGTCGGGGCGATCCTGTTCGTCCTCTACAACGAGCTATACGGATGGGTGATCCTGTTGGTGCTGGTGATCCTAATGGGCGTTGACCATCCGCCCACGGCCGACGACCGCTGTAAGATGGGCTGGCTGCGGATGGCGATCGGCTGGCTGGCGATCTTGATCCCCGTCTTTTGCTTCCCACCGTGGGGCATCACGGCTCAGTAATCTGTCGCCGGCGGGGCAGCATCCTCGTTTAACGTCGGGTGGCACGTCCCTGAGCGCCGCGAAGGGCGTGGTGCGTCACGACTCAATAAGATTGTAGGACAGGTTGCCAACCTGTCCTACGAACTCAAGACCTCATTCTTGAGTAAGCGTCCGCCCGATCCATGCTTGACGGCTGTGGTAGGCTGGTGGCATTCAGTCTTAGCTGCCAAGGAGTCACGTTATGGGTAAACCCGGTCGGCCTGGTCCGAGTCTTGACGACTACTTGTACTGGCAGGAGCGTTT